>DAOWIY010000094.1 GCA_030640665.1 Clostridia bacterium | reverse complement strand
TGATTTCTTTAATCTTGGTAGTCAAGTGGGGAAATCTACCCAGATGGGAGTGAATGTCATTGGTGTGAAGGATAGTTAGTAGATTGCTTTTTTGCGCTAATGCGACTCCAGTAAATACTGAGAGCAGAGTTAGCGCTGCAATAGGAATTAGCCAATGAACTCTTTTTTCTAGTATCTTCACTATCCCGAACTATTTATTCTCTATAGTTAAACCCAGATAATCTTCCCATCTATGCCCTAATAGCAACATCAAGTTCTACTTCATCTGCAATTTTTTTCACGAGATACGAGCGACGAGCAACAAGCAACGAATTTATGGCGGAGAGGGAGGGATTTGAACCCTCGAAGCATCTTTTAGGACGCTTAATCGCTTAGCAGGCGACCGCTTTCGACCACTCAGCCACCTCTCCGGAAATAGTTCATAGTTCGTTGTTCATTGTTCATCGATAAAGCCAATGAACAGCAGGGGAAAAAGGGAATAGCTATGCTGATTGCTGAAACTGGATTTCTTTCACCTTTAATTCAGTAAATGCTTGGCGATGACCATATTTACGATGATAATTCTTGCGCCGCTTGAATTTGTAAACAATGATTTTTTTAGCTCTATCCTGCCTGGTCACCTCTGCTATTACTTTTGCTCCAGGCACCAAGGGATTGCCAAAGAGATTCTCATCATCTTTCTTTACCATTAAAACTTTATCTAATATTACTTCCTCTCCCTTTTTAGCATCTAATTTCTCCACCCTTATTGTGGAGCCAGGGCTAACCTGATGTTGTTTACCCCCTGTTTCTACCACAGCTATCATTTTTATGCTCCTTTATGTCCCTATCTTCCAGGAAGAAAGATAATCTTTTTGCTCTTGAGTTAACTTATCAATCTTAATTCCCATACTCTTTAATTTTAACTGGGCAATCTGTCTATCAATATCTTTGGGAACTTCGTAAACCTTTTTTTCTAAACTCTTCCCTTCTTTGGCTAAATATTCACAACAGAAAGCCTGATTGGCAAAGCTCATGTCCATAACTAGAGAAGGATGGCCTTCAGCAGCAGCCAGATTAACCAACCTACCCTCCCCTAATAGGTTTATCCTTTTTCCATTTTTTAACTTAAACTGCTCAATATCTCTTCTTATTTTTTTTCTCTCCAGAGTAAGTTTTTCTAAATCATCCAAATTAATCTCTACATTAAAATGACCAGCGTTAGCCACGATGGCCCCATCCTTCATTCGCTCAAAATGCTCCCCGGCAACAACACTTCTATCGCCAGTACTGGTAACGAAAATATCTCCCAGGGTGCTAGCTTCGATGAGGGGCATTACTAAATAGCCATCCATACTCGCCTCTAATGCCCTCAAGGGATCCACCTCGCAAACTATAACCTTGGCTCCCATTCCTCTGGCTCGCATGGCTATCCCTCGCCCACACCAACCATAACCGCAGACTACAAAGACCGAGCCAGCTAAAAGTATATTAGTGGCGCGCAGAATTCCATCAATAGTGGATTGGCCAGTCCCGTAACGATTATCAAAGAGATGCTTGGTGTCTGCATCATTTACAGCTATGATGGGATATTTTAAAACACCTTCTTTGGCCATACTTCGCAGGCGAATCACCCCTGTAGTGGTTTCTTCCGTGCCTCCTAGAACTTTCTCAGCCAGGTCTTTTCGCTCTGAATGAATAGTAGAAATTAAATCCGCCCCATCATCCATAGTAATGTGAGGGTCAATATCCAGAACACTATGTATATGAGAATAATAAGTCTTTTTATCCTCACTCCTGATGGCAAAAACATCAACTCCATAATCTTTTAGGAGAGAAGCAGCTACCTCATCCTGCGTAGATAAAGGGTTAGAAGCACATAAACGAACCGCTGCTCCTCCTTCCTTTAGCGTCCTCGCCAGATTAGCTGTCTCAGAAGTTACATGAAGACAGGCAGCTATCCTTATTCCTTTTAGGGGCTTTTCCTGAGCGAACCTATTTCTGATTAAACGCAGAACAGGCATCATTGAATCTGCCCACTGGATACGACTCTTCCCACCTGAGGCCATCCTTATATCTTTAATATCATTCGCCATTTTTTACCTCGTATCTCGTTGTTCGTATATCCTGGGTCAATATGCTCGGGTAAATAGCTTTAGCTATTTAGCCAATCTCGTATCTCGCTAATTAAGTTCTTTAACCATTTATTTTCTTTTTACGAGATACTAGATACGATTCAATATATATATTTAACAATTTCTATGCCTTTCTTCCAAACATTCAAATCTCTAAAATTTCTAATCTTCTCAGTCATTTTCCCTCACGAGATACTAGATACGAGATACTAGATACTGCTTTTAGCCATCTGCGTGGCTAGTTGAATAGCTCTGATTAAACTCTTAGAAGAAGCGGTTCCCTTGCCAGCTTTGTCAAAAGCAGTACCATGACCAACAGAAGTACGAACAATGGGTAGCCCAAGGGTAATATTGACTCCTTCAAAAAATCCGGTCATTTTAAGAGGAATGTGTCCCTGGTCATGATACATAGCTATAATTAAATCGAATTCCCCTTCTTTAGCTCGATAAAAAACCGTGTCCGGTGGTATGGGGCCTACTATATTTACTCCGCTAGAGCGCGCTTCTTCAACAGCAGGAAGAATATGAACTATTTCCTCTTTTCCAAATAAACCTTTTTCCCCGGCATGAGGATTAAGGCCAGCTACAGCCACTCGCGGCTCTTCTATACCCATTTTTTTAACTGCTTCAACAGCTAGCTTGATAACAGCAAGAATCCTCTCTTTACTTAAGGAATCACAAGCTTCTTTTAATGAAAGATGTCCACTGATGTGAGCTGCGCGAAGGTCTCCCACCACCAACATCATACATATCTGCTTAGCTCCGCAGAGCTCAGCCAGGATTTCTGTATGGCCAGGATAGCTGTATCCCGCCTCATTAAGAGCCTCTTTATTCAAAGGAGCCGTAACTACAGCCTTGATATCCCCTGATAAAGCCATATCAACAGCATACCGAAGATACTCAAAGGCTGCCTTGCCAGCTAGAGAACTAACTTGCCCCTTCACTACGAGTCGAGGGCTAAGATTATGTAAATCCACAATCTCGATAGTCCCATTAGCAAACTGAGCTTCACCTATTCCCTTTATCCCGCTAACTTTGGCCGAACTACCTATAATTTGAAGAGCCTGCTGAATGATAGCTGCATCTCCAATAACTACTGGATTACAAATATCCCGAATCTCATGCTCAGCAAGAGCCATAGCAATAATTTCAGGACCTACACCGGCAGCATCCCCCATAGTAATGCCTATTGCTGGTTTAAGAGAGCTCATCTAGAAAAAATCCTTCAGCCACCTCTTAACCCTTGCTCGGAGTTTATTTTTGGAGGCCAGTTCCTTTCTTCTTTTTATTCCGTAAAGAATTAACCCTACAGCGGTAGCATAAATAGGATTGTTCAACCCTTGCGGATCTTTTATGCTAGTATAGCCTATTCTTGCGGGCAAGCCAAGTACTTCCTCGGCTTTTTCCTTAATTCCTTTCAATAAAGAACTCCCTCCTGTAAGCACTACTCCCGCTGTTATTAAATCTTTATACCCACTTTTTTTTAACTCTTTATCAACCAGCTCGAACATCTCTTCTACCCGCGGCTGAATCACCCCAAGAAGATCTTTCTCTTTGATTCTATGAGCTCCTCTCTCGGCTACCTTTTCTACTTCTATTTCTTCTTTCTTCTTAAAATAACCCGGTAAGACAGCTCCATATCTTATTTTTATCTCTTCTGCCTTTACTTTAGTAGTATGAAAACCCACAGCAATATCATTGGTAATCTGATTACCTCCTACCCCCAGTACATAGGTAAACCTCATTCCTTTTTTCAAAAACACGGCTAAATCAGTAGTCCCTCCTCCTATATCCAGAAGGGCTACTCCTAAATCCTCCTCATCAGGAGAAAGGGTAGCCATACTCGAGGCCAGGCACTGAAGAGTTACTCCTTCGTATTTATATCCCAGGGATTCTACACTATTCTCAATATCCTGCCGACAATTGGAGGAAGCAGTAATAACGTGTACTCTCGCTCCCAGAGTTGTCCCAGTTATACCAATAGGCTCTTTTACCTCATTCTGCCCATTAATAACGAATTCCTGGGGAAGAATATGGATAATCTCTCTGCCTGAGGGAAGAATAATATGGGACGCCTCCTCTAAAGCCTTTTCTACCTCTTTGGAGGTAATTCTCTTATCTTCTTTTTCTATCTTGATAAAACCCTGGTTATTCGTCCCCTGGATATGGTTTCCAGCGATACTAGCCCGTATTCGCTTTATTTTCAAGCCTGCTCTAGCCTCGGCTTTTCTCACAGCCGCCTTAATCATAGAAGAAGTCTTCTTAATATCACTAATCACTCCCTTCTTTAAACCTTGAGAAGGAGCTGTTCCTACTCCTAAAATTTCAAAATCTTCTCCCTGTTTTACCCTGGCAATAAGAACACAGATTTTAGTAGTTCCGATATCCAGTCCCGCTATCAGCTTATCTTTCAATCTACTCCACTCCTATAATGACCTGATTATTAAAACGAAGGTCTATGTATTTAACATTCTCCCCTTCTCTTTTTGAAGCCTTCAAAACAGAAGGAAGATAAGAAAGATAATCTACGTGTGCCCCTTCCCCTAAATAAACCTTCTCTCCCGTCTCCAGAAACCCTAATATAGCATCTTTATCCTCTATGTTTAACTCCGGGAAGGATAATCCTAATTCTTTGGCAGTATGCAAAATTTTTACTCCTATCTTTACCTCCTTTTCAAGCGAAGAAGAGCCTGCTACTCTAATTAGAGGTATATCTAGTAAATCCCTTGCTTTTCCTATTACTATCCCTTCCCTATCCACCTCAAAAAGGCCATTCTCCTTCGATAAATAAGCAAAGGGTACTCTTTCCTCCACTAAGATAAGAACTATTGAAGGAAGAATTCTTCTAATTTCTGCCCTTTTAACTTGTGACTTCGAGGTTACCTTTTGAGCTATTTTCTTTAAGTTTACTTGAAAAATACACCTTTGAAGAGGAATATTTGCCCATTCTAGAATCTGATCTTTGGATAATCTACTAGTTCCTCGGATCTGAATGTCCTTAATCCTAAAATAAGGAATAGTCAAAGCGAACCTTATTACTATTCCCCCTAATATGATTAAGATAATCAAAAATATAAGAACTTTCGCTCTTCTACTCTTTTTCTGAAAGATGTTTAAACTTGCCCTTTTTGCTGTCCTCATCCAACTTTCACTTAAATCCAGATTTGAATCCTAACGAGCAAATACCAAAGAGTGAAATATCTTGGTGGATATATAGCGACGGAAGGGAAAAGTCCCGAGATAAGCCTCGACGTTTGAGAAATCAGACTATCTCTAACTCTGGCTCCAATGAAATATTAAACTTATCCTTGACCTTTCTTTTGATCTCTTGTATTAACCTGAGTACATCTCGAGCAGTGGCATTTCCCTTATTGATTATGAAATTAGCATGTTGGAGAGAAACTTGAGCATCCCCGATCTTCATTCCAAGACAACCTGCCTCCTGAATGAGAAATCCGGCAGAATAAGGGGGAGGATTTTTAAATATACATCCGGCGGAAGCAAAGGAAATAGGTTGACTGAGGACCTTTTTTCTTCTTATTTCCTCTAAACGTAAGACTATCTCCTCTTTTTTCCTCGGCCATAGTTCTAATTCGGCCTCAATTATAACCCAGTCTTTGTTGTCTAGAAAGACACTACTGCGGTAATCAAAACCGATATCTTTCTTAGAGAGAGTCAAATAATTATTATCTTTATCCAGTACTTTCACCGATAAGACTCTTTGAGATATATCCTCTCCAAAAGCACTGGCATTTCTTACTATTGCTCCTCCTATCGTACCAGGAACTCCAGACAAAGATTCTATACCTGAAAAACCTCTCTCGGTTGTAAAATCTATCAAAGTAGACAAATTTACTCCCGCCCCCACCCTTGTCCGCTTTCCCTCGTTTTTTATTGATTTAAAGTGCTCACCTAATTTCACTATTACTCCCTTAAAACCCTCATCTCGCATCAGTAATTTAGTCCCATTGCCGATAACAAAGAAAGGAATATCTTTTTCCCTGCAAAAGGACAAAACTAGCTTAAGGTCATCTAAATCCTGTGGAACTACAAAGAGATCAGTTTTTCCCCCTATCTTCATGGAAGTTAGTTCCTTCATAGATTGACCAACAACAACCCTGCCTTTGATCTTCAATTGCTGATTTTCCTTAATCTGCATCGTCTCTTTTTTCTCCTTTGCTAGCTTGTTGAGCTCCTCCGTGGCTTTTCGATAAGCAATTTTATGCTTAAATCCCCGCTTTAGATATTTCCATATTGCCTGGATCTTTTTAAAATCTTCCTCTGTAAACTCTCTAGCCTCCAGGTCTCCCCGCGGAACCCTTTTAGGGTGGATGTAGCCCTTTTGTTCCAGATAATATAGTTTATGCCTTGGAATGTCCAGTTTCTCCAAAATATCAGAGGTTTGCATCATTACTGCTCCATAGATTCATAAGAATAAGAATTCTTTACGGAATATATAAATATAGATTTATTTTTCTATATTATATCTTAAAAATATATCTTAAAAAAATGAAATGTCAACTATGTTACCTTTTGTCCCGAAAAATTCCTAATATTTTAAAAATGATTCCAACTTAATTTTCTCTCCATAAGGTTTCCAGCATTTATGTTATCCCAATGAAAAGAGTTCATAATAAATCCGAATGAATTTGACTTATTTGTGGAAAGAGGTAAAATACTTAGTAAAATCGAGATACGAATTATGACGAGATCCTATCGAATTTATGCTGAATTTATCAAAGGTTTATGGAAGCAGAATCCTGTTCTTGTTCAACTTTTAGGAATGTGTCCAACCTTAGCTATAACCAATTCCGCCATAAATGGATTCTCTATGGGCATGGCTGTTACTTTTGTCCTGGTGTGCTCAGGAATAGTTATCTCTTCATTTAGAAAACTAATTCCTCGGGAGGTAAGAATCGCCACTTTTACCATAATTATCGCCAGCTTCGTAACCGTAATCGACTACACTATGAAAGCAAATTTTCCAGCCATCAGTAAGGCCCTAGGTCCTTATGTTCCTTTAATTGTGGTTAATTGCATAATCCTGGGAAGGCAGGAAGCTTTTACTTCTAAAAATCCGCCCCTTGCCTCACTAGCTGATGCCCTGGGGATGGGACTAGGATTTACAGGTACTTTGATTATCCTCGGAAGCATTAGAGAATTGTTGGGTTTAGGATCTATATTTGGCTATCGAGTTTTAGGCCCTTCCTTTACACCCTGGGTGATAATGATCCTTCCTCCAGGAGCTTTTCTTACCCTGGGAATATTAATAGGATTGATAAAGATCCTTTCTCATTCCAAAATCGTGAATCGTACCCTGTGAGGGATACGAACAACGAGCAATGAAATAAAAGTGATTATCAACAAGAAAGCAAGATATCAGTATCAGATTCTGAATAAATGGGAAGCAGGGATTGTGCTTAAAGGGTCGGAAGTAAAATCCATCCGGGAGGGAAGAGTAATCTTCGGTGATTCCTTTGCCCGGATAAAGAAAGGAGAAATTTTCCTCTATAACTTACATATAGCTCCCTATGTCTTCACCCATGAGCGTGACTATGACCCTAAAAGAGAAAGGAAACTACTTCTTCATAAAACTGAGATAGAGAAATTAATCGGAATTTTAATTCAAAAGGGGTTGACATTAATTCCATTAAGTATATATTTAAAAAAGGGTAGGGTTAAATTAGAAATAGGTTTAGCTAGAGGAAAACGACTTTACGACAAAAGACGTAAACTCAAAGAAAAAGCAGTAGATCGAGAAGTTAAACGTACTCTAAAAAAGAGAAGCCTTTCGTGTGGTTAAGATACCAGTGACATATGTCATTACACCTGATAGTGAGGTAGTCACTAGTAAAGAAAAGGGAAATGGCTAAATAGCTAAAGCTATTTGGCTGAATAGCCAGAGCTATTTTGGCTAAATAACAAAGTTATTTACCCGAGCATGTTGGGCTCAGGAGATTCCCGAGCATACTGACTCAGGAAATGGTTGTTAGCGGACACTGGAAGACGAGTGGCATTGTAAAATTAAAATGAAGAAGGGGGCGATGCGGCTTCGACAGAGATATAAAGGTTAAAACTGCATATCAAGGATAGCTAGATACCTTGTAAATCCATCTGGCATTAAGTTTAAACGCCGATTTAAGTCCATTGGCATTAGTCCCTAGCCTCAGCTAGAGGGCTACGTCCCTTACTTTGTGCTCTACGGAGTAAGAAGGGCGTAAGAAAGTAGAGCTAGCCTTATTTCTTAAGCAGGGAAGAAATAAGGTGAATCAAAACCTGCTAGTCTTCTTTTCATCCTGTCTATAGGAGGGTAAGAAGATGAACTTAAAATATAGACTAAATATGTAGATGTTTTAATACTTTGGTTTCTGGACGAGGGTTCGATTCCCTCCGCCTCCACCAGATACCTTCCTTTAGATAAGGAGTCCGTATTACTCAATCAAAATTGATCCTTCCCAAAATTAAGATCTAGTTAATGAGGACGCAGATTTTCGTCTATTTCTTACTATTTTCTTGAATTATTTAATACCTTACATCTAACTTCTGATCCAGTTAGAAAAAGAAGCTTCCTGTTTTATAAATCCAAGAAAAAGCATACTCAAAAGATAAGGTAAGGAAATGTTAAAAATTATTGTTTGTGGCGCTCTTGGAAAAATGGGCAAAGAAGTCATATCCAAAGCTTGCCGGAGGAAAGATGTAAAATTAATAGGAGCAATAGAAACCCCTGGGCATCCTTTCCTGAGAAAAGAGATAGGAGAAAAAATTGAGGTTAGCTCTGAGCTAGAAAAAGCAATAGAGAAAGATAGTGTTATTATTGAATTTACTACTCCTTCAGCAACTCTAGAACATCTTAGGATTGCTGAAAAAAAGAGGACTCCCATAGTGATAGGTACTACTGGTTTCAAAGAAGAAGAGGAAAAGAGAATAAAAGAGGCTTCTTGCGCCATTCCTATAGTTCTTTCTTCTAATATGAGCATAGGAATTAATTTTCTCTATAACATAGTAAAGGAAGCAACTAAGGTTCTGGGAGAAAATTTTGACAAAGAAATCATAGAAATACATCATCGTAATAAGAAAGACGCTCCCAGCGGGACGGCTAAAAGGATTGCTCAAATTATAGCCAATGTGGAAGGTAAAAATCTATCCGATACAGGAGTGTATGGAAGAAAAGGGATAAGGGAAGAAACAAGAAGTAAGGAAGAGATTGGTGTTCATGCCGTAAGGGGAGGAAGTGTAGTAGGGGAACATACGGTTTTATTTATTGGAGAAGAAGAAAGACTGGAAATCATCCACCGAGCTGAATCCCGCAGTATTTTTGCAGAGGGAGCTATTTTGGCTGCTAAATTTCTGGCCCAGAAGGAAAAAGGACTTTATGATCTTCAGGACGTCCTGAGATTAAAGTAGTATCTCGTATCTCGTATCTAGTATCTAGTAAACGCAAATATCGCGCCAAGAGAAAATGAAAGAAATTTTATCTCTCTTGAAAAATGAGATATGCAATACGCACGAGGAGATATGAACAACGAGATACGAGATACGAACAACGAGATACGGGGGTTAAGATGCCAAGGTTAAGCGTGAATGTTGATCATATAGCTACGCTGCGTCAGGCAAGAAAAGCCAAGGAACCAGATCCGGTAGCGGCTGCCCTTCTGGCAGAGCTAGGAGGAGCAGAGGGAATAACTGTCCATCTGAGAAAAGATAGAAGACATATTCAGGAGCGTGACTTAAAACTTTTGCGAGCAATGATTCAGACTAAATTAAACCTGGAGATGGGAACCAGCGAAGAGGTGGTAAGAATTGCCTTAAAAATAAAGCCGAATCTAGCGACCCTGGTGCCAGAAAAAGAGGAAGAGATAACCACTGAAGGTGGATTAGACCTTTCCAAAGATGACCCTAGGTTAAAAGAGGTAATTTCTCTTCTTCAGGAGAATAAGATATCGGTTTCCTTATTCATCAATCCTACTCCCAATAGTGTTAAAAAGGCACATAAATATGGTTCTGATGTGGTAGAATTACACACCGGACTCTATGCCGAAACTAAGACTGAGCTAGATATGGCCACAGAATTGGAAAGAATTGCTGGAGCAGCGGCCTTAGCAAGAAAGCTTGACCTGGGAGTAAACGCCGGCCATGGGCTAAATTATCAAAACATGAAAAAAGTCTGTTTAATAGAAGAAATACAAGAGTTTAGCATAGGCCATTCTATTATCGCCCGGGCATGCCTGGTAGGAATAAAAGAAGCAGTAAATGAAATGGTTAGATTGATTGGGGAGTAGTTAACCAACGAGATACGAATTATGGTTAAAGGAATCGGGGTAGATATTGTTGAAATAAAGAGGCTAAATGAAGCTTTTAATAAATGGGGAGAGCGATTCCAGAGAAAGGTTTTTACCTCTAAAGAAATTCAGAGCTGTCAGTTGAGAGGCAGGGCAAAACTCGCTTATCTAGCAGGAAGATTTGCTGCCAAAGAGGCCGTATTTAAATCCCTGGAAGGGGGGATAAGCTGGCAAGACATAGAAATACTAGCCGCCAAAAATGGTAAACCCTGCCTTTATTTTGGGGAAAGAATAAAAGAAGTTATAAACAAAAAGGGAATAAAGAAGGTTCTTATTAGTATCTCCCATGATAACAATTATGCTATAGCCGAGGCAATAGCTATAGGAGAAGAAGAATGAAGTTAGTTACTGCTGAGGAAATGCGTTCCCTGGATGAAGAGGCAATAAAGAAAATAGGAATTCCCAGCATAGTTCTTATGGAGAATGCTGGTTTGAAAACAGCACAAATAATAGAAAAAGAATACTCTCCTCTAAAGGAAAAATCTGTTTATATATTCTGTGGTCCCGGTAATAATGGAGGAGATGGAATGGTGGTGGCGAGGCATCTTTTCAATCAAGGAATAAAGGTAAAAATATTCCTCTTGGGTAAAAAGGAGAAACTCAAAAAAGATGCAGCCCGAAATCTGGCTATCACTGAAAAGATGGGCATATCCATAAAAGAAATTATCTCCTCGGAGGATCTGGAGCCTTTAAAGAAGGAACTTGAAGGGGTAGAAGTAGTAGTAGACGCTCTCCTGGGAACGGGTTCAAAAGGAGCACCTCGTGGATTGATGAAGGAAGCTATTACTTTAATTAACAAGTATTCTAAAAATATACTAGCCCTGGATATTCCTACAGGAGTGGATGCAGATACAGGAGAGGTGGCAGGAGAAGCGATAAAAGCAGATCATACGATAACCTTTGCTTATCCTAAACGAGGCTTATATTTATATCCGGGAATGGATTACGCCGGCAAAATCAAGGTAGTAGATATAGGCATTCCTTCTACTTTAGAAAAAGAGAGGATTAAGTCTAATCTCCTCACATCTTCTGACGTTTCCAAAGATTTATTTTATAGAAAACTATCATCCCATAAAGGCAGCTTTGGACATCTTTTGGTCATAGCTGGCTCAGAAGGGATGACAGGAGCAGCTAGTCTCTCAGCTCTGGCTGCCTTAAGGGTAGGAGCAGGATTGGTAACGTTAGGAATCCCTGAAAGCTTAAACCCTATTCTGGAAATTAAGTTGACCGAAGTGATGACTCTACCTCTACCAGAGAGTAAAGAGAAGACTTTATCTTATAGGGCATTTGAAAAAATCGAAAAATTTAGCCAAAGATGCAAAGCAATAGCCTTGGGCCCGGGTATCTCTCTTCATAAAGAAAGTAAAGAGTTAGCTGTTATGATCATAAAACGACTGAATATTCCCCTGGTTCTTGATGCTGATGGGATAAATGCCCTTGCTGGCGAGGTTTCTTTATTAAGTAAATATAAGGCTCCTTTGATAATCACTCCCCATCCAGGAGAAATGAGTCGACTTTTAAAAATTTCTCTAGAAGAAGTTCAGAAAGATAGAATAAAATCTGCTACTACCTTAGCTAAAAAGGTAGGGGCAATCGCTGTTTTAAAAGGAGCAAGAACTATAATTGCCGATAAAGAAGGTAATAATTGGATCAACTCTACCGGGAATCCGGGAATGGCTAGCGCAGGAAGCGGAGATGTCCTCACTGGCATAATCGGTGGATTATTAGCACAGGGAGCCTCTCCCCTGGAGGCAGCGAAATCTGGAGTCTATTTTCACGGATATGCCGCCGATTTAGCTATTCAAAAAAAAGAGGAAATGAGTCTGATAGCTAGTGATATCTTAGAAAATCTTCCAGGGGCTATAAGGAGAATAAAAAGTGAATATTGCTGAGTTACAAAAGGACAATATTACCAGGCTGCATGAAATAGCAAGTGAGAAAAAGATAGAAAATTATAAACATTTGAGAAAACAGGACCTCATATTTAAAATCATTCAAGACGAGATTGACCAGGAAAGAGTTGTTTATGGAGCTGGAGTATTAGACGTCCTAACTGAAGGATATGGATTCCTTAGAACTACTAATTACCTCTCGGGACCGGACGATATATATGTCTCTCCCTCTCAAATTAAACGCTTTGATCTGCGAGAGGGGGACACAGTAAATGGTCAAATCAGACCCCCCAAGGAAAATGAAAATTACTTTGCTTTATTAAAGGTGGAGTCGGTAAACAAAGAAGATCCAGAAAAAGCAAGAGAAAGAACTGTATTTGAAAATCTTACCCCTCTCTACCCCGAGGAGCGTATTACTCTGGAGAACAATTCTGGAGATATCTCTACCCGCCTAATTGACTTAATCGCTCCTATCGGGAAAGGGCAAAGAGGACTCATCGTTGCTCCTCCCAAGACAGGAAAAACCATACTTCTGCAGAAAATTGCCAACGGTATTACCACTAATTATCCGGAAGTAGACCTCATAGTTCTTCTTGTTGATGAGCGGCCAGAAGAAGTTACTGATATGGAGAGGTCGGTAAAAGGAGAAGTGGTCTTTTCTACCTTTGATCAACTACCGAAACATCACATCCGGGTAACAGAGCTAGTTATTGAAAAAGCCAAAAGATTAGTAGAACAAGAGCATGATGTGGTAATCCTGCTAGACAGTGTTACCAGACTAGCTCGAGCTTATAATCTTGTCATCCCTACCAGTGGCAAGATTCTCTCAGGAGGCATAGACGCCAATACCCTGCATTATCCTAAAAGATTCTTTGGAGCAGCCCGTAAAGTAGAGGAAGGAGGAAGTCTGACTATTATAGCTACAGCCCTGGTAGAAACAGGAAGCAAAATGGAGGAGGTTATATTTGAAGAATTCAAGGCAACGGGCAACATGGAATTACGCTTAACGAGAGAACTGGCAGAGCGACGTATCTTCCCTGCTATCGACATTAATAGATCAGGAACAAGAAAGGAAGAATTATTATTGGATAAAAAAGAATTAAAGATGATCTGGTCTCTTCGAGATTACCTGAATCAACAAAACTTTAAAAACCCCATCGAAGCAATAATAAAAGTAATGAAAAAGACAGAAAATAACCAAAAATTCTTAGATATCATCTCTCATTTGGGAAAAAGCTCGGACAGGAAGGAGGCAATGTTAAAATGAAAAAAGGAATTCACCCCCCCTACACAGAAACAATTATTAGGTGTGCTTGTGGCGCAGAATATAAAACTAAATCTACCAAGCAAAATCTCCACGTAGAGATATGCTCTAACTGCCACCCTTTCTTTACTGGCAAACAAAAGTTTATCGACAGCGGAAGGAGAATAGAGAAGTTCCAAAAGAAATATCAACTTTCTCCCAAGAAATAAAAAAAAGGGGACAGGCTACTTTTTATCCAAGAACGATCTACTAGTAGAAAAAGTAGCCTGTCCCCTTTTTATATACTATACGCTACTCCCTAAACGCTATGCGCTATTTAGATATTGCCAGGACAGCTACCACTAAAACTCCTATACCCAAAAATATTCTTTGAGTCTTGAGTTTTTTAATCGCAGCTATGTCTTCATCTTTGGCGGCTTTCAGGGAGGTCACTTCACTGTTTAGTTCCCCGGTTACCCTAAAGAAATCCTCTGTCATTTCTTCGATAGTTTTTGCTTGTTCAGCATTGGCTTCTTCTAACTCGGCATTTCTTACTTTGAGAGGCTCTATCATAGCATTAAGTTCGGCATTCTTTGCTGTAAGAGAATCTATCTGAGCATTAAGTTCGGTATTTTTTGCTGTAAGAGAATCTATCTGAGCATTGAGTTCGCTGTTTTTTGCTGTAAGAGAATCTATCTGAGCATTAAGTTCCCGCCTTACCTTAAGAACATCGCCTGTTATCTCTTTGTTGGTCTTTGCCTGCTCAGCATTGGCTTCCTCTAGCTCGGTATTTTTTGCTGTAAAAGAGTCTACCTGAGCTTTAAGTTGAGTACTTTCTG
>DAOWIY010000040.1 GCA_030640665.1 Clostridia bacterium | reverse complement strand
TAACAGGAATCTTCATAGGATATTTAATCTCGGGATGGCTTGGCTCACCTTCTTTCTGGGAGGCACTATTCGGGCTTTCTTTCTTTTTTCTTAGTTTTTTCTTTGTCCGCTGGTATGAGAAAAAAGCCGAAAAAGATAAAGACTATTATCCCCATATAGTAGAGATTGCAAAGGAAAATTCTAAAGGAGGAAAATGGTCATAGAATTGGGTTTTTCCAGTTTTGGTTGTTATAAAGATAAGCTAATAGATAAATTATCAGAATTTGCTTCCTCTGAAGTAAAGAATATAGAAATTTGGTCCTTTTCAGCCCATAGTAATCCTGATCACTTCAGGTATAGGGATAAAAATTATCTGGATAGGTTCTCACATGAGCTAAAGAAATTTAGCCTGCATCCCTACTCTATACATGCCCCTATTGACTCTGGGCAGAGTATCTTTTCTCCTGATGAGCTAGAGCGAGAAAAAGCTTTGGAAGAAGCAGAGAAAGTAATAGATGCCCTGGCTAGAATAGGAGGGGAACTCCTGGTGGTGCATCCGGGCGGTCGAGAGATAGCAAATAGGAAAATACAGTTGGAGGTATCCCTGGCCAGCCTCAGACAAATTTTGAACTTTTGCCAGAAACACAATATAAGACTCGCTCTGGAAAACATGTGTCCCGGTGAGATTGGCAGCCGGGTAGAGGATTTAGAGTATCTATTGGCAGGGCTATCTTCTGCTGTTGGCATTTGTCTGGATACAGGACATGCTTATCTTAATGACAATCTATTTGAGCTTATAGAAAACTTAAGAGAAAGAATCATCCATCTTCATATTCAGGACACTCATAAGGGGAGCGACGAGCATCTTATTCCCTTCCAGGGAAAGATCAATTGGAGAAAATTTATGCATAAGTTAAAGGAAATTGGCTATCAAGGGGTATTTATGATGGAACTAAGAGAGAGGGAGAGTGGCTTAGAGGACCTTTTAAAAGAGGCAAAGAATGCTTTCGCAAAGCTGATAAGAATGGTGGAAAAATAAATGAGCCAGATATTCGGGCCAGTACCTTCAAGAAGATTAGGGCTGTCTTTAGGTATAGATATAATTCCTTTTAAGACCTGCACCCTTGATTGCATCTATTGTCAATTGGGAAGAACGACTAATAAAACAATAGAGCGGAAAAAATATACAACATCTGATGAGATTTTTAGAGAACTGGAGAAAGTTCTTGGAGAAGGTGAGAGGGTTGATTATATTACTTTCTCTGGTTCAGGAGAGCCCACCCTGAATCCTGAGATAGGTAAGATGATTACCGGTATCAAAGAAATGACCTCTATCCCTGTAGCCGTGTTAACTAATGGAACCTTGCTTTATCAATCCCGGGTAGAGGCCGATTTGTTAGAAGCGGATTTAGTCATCCCTTCTTTAGATGGAGCATCTGAGGAGGTCTTTAGAAGAGTAAATCGTCCCCATTCTTCCTTAACCATAAGTGAAGTAATTAGAGGGATAAAAACTTTTTCCAGAAATTTCAAGGGTAAGATATGGTTAGAGATTATGCTGGTTAAGGGAATGAATGATTCAGAAAAGAGTATAAATGAGATAAAAAAAGTAGCCAGGGAAATAAAGCTAGATAAGATCCAGTTGAATACGGTTGTACGTCCTCCCGCAGAAGAATCTGCAGGGGCCTTAGGCTGGCAAGATTTGGAGAGAATAAGGTCAATTTTAGGGAAGAGATGTGAAATTATAGCAGAGCTAAAAAAACTTGAACAGAAAGCTTATAAGGGGGATATAGAGGAGGCTATATTAACTATGGTGAGAAGAAGGCCGCTCACTCTGGCTGAGATTTCTTCTTCTTTAGGGCTGCACCAAAATGAGGTAATTAAGTATATAGGGTTGTTAGAAAGGGAAGGACAAATTAAGAAGCGGATTCATCAGGAGAAGAGGTACTACATAAAATGAATCTACCTCCATGGATTAAGAAAAAAGCGCCAAAACAAAAGGTCATGCAGGAGATGAAGGATCTTCTTCGCTCTTACTCTCTACACACTGTTTGCGAAGAGGCAGGATGTCCTAATATAGGGGAGTGCTTTGAGCGAAGGACAGCTACTTTTCTAATTTTGGGGGATAGGTGTACTCGTAGTTGCCGATTTTGTGCCATAAAAAAGGAAGTTCCCCTTTCTCCGGATGCCAAAGAGCCAAAAAATGTGGCTCGGGCCGTGAAAAAACTAGAACTGAGGTATGTGGTAATAACCTCGCCTGCCAGGGATGACTTAGCTGATGGGGGAGCAGGCCAGTTTGCTCAGATTATAAAAGAGATAAGAAAAATCAATGGCGAGGGGATTAAAATTGAGGTTCTTATTCCTGATTTTAAGGGCTGCTTCTCTTCTCTTGAGAGGGTGGTAGAGGAAAGACCTGATGTTCTCAATCATAATCTGGAAACAGCTCCCCGGCTTTACTCTAAAGTTAGACCCCAGGCAAATTACTCCCGTTCCTTGAAGTTATTAGAGCAAAGCAAAGAATTAGATCCCTCTATTTATACTAAATCTGGCTTAATGGTAGGGCTGGGAGAAAGTTTTGAAGATGTGATTGGTGTAATGAAAGATTTAAGGCGGGTTGATTGTGATATTCTCACCATTGGTCAGTATCTAAGACCATCTGAGAAGCACCTTGAGGTGAAAGAATTTATAAAGCCAGAAAAATTCAAAGAATATGAGAAAATAGGTCAATCTCTGGGTTTTTCCTATATAGCCAGCTCTCCTTT
>DAOWIY010000100.1 GCA_030640665.1 Clostridia bacterium | reverse complement strand
TTTTAGAAAAATAAATAAAAAGGGAAAGTTAGAATTGATAGGAGAAAAGGTCTTTGAGCCAGGGAGGGTATATAAGTAAATCAATGCAAAATTTATCGGTTACCAGAAGCGTAATTCTTACTTTAATTCAATTTCTATTATGTTTTTTATTTTTTCTTCCTTTAATTTCGGAGGCTCAATCCTTCTCTTCCATTATTCGAATAAAGATTCTGGAGGGGGAGGAAAGTATAACTGCTGGCGCTACTGGCTCCTTTCAAATAGAAAGTGAAGGGAGGAAAATTCTCTCCTATCCGTCTTCTACTTCACCGCGGAGGATAGAAGTCACTTCTTCTGGAATAAAAATTGCTGGCATCCTCTGGGGAAAACAGATCTGGATAAAACCCAAAGAAAGCGATTCTCTGAGTCTAGTCAATGGAAAAAAATATCGGGGAAGCCTTCTTATTAAACAAAAAGAAGATTTTCTAGAGGTTATAAACGAGCTTCCTCTGGAAGAATACCTTTATGGAGTAATGGAAGGGGAGATTCCATCGAGCTGGCCTTTTGATGTTTTGTGCGCTCAGGCCATTGCTGCTAGAACCTATGCCCTGGAGGAAATAGAGAGGCTAGAGCGTTTAGCTGAAGAGCAAGATTATCATCTTTCATGGACCACAGAGGATCAGGTATATGGTGGAGTAAAGTCAGAGACTCGCCAGGCACGGCGAGCAGTGGATGACACTCGAGGAAAAGTAATCACCTACCAGGGAGAATCAATAAAAGCTTTTTATCATAATTGCTGCGGAGGACACACTGTTTCTAGTGGAGATGTCTGGGGAGGAGAGGATTTTCCCTATCTTAGGGTTGGACCTGATGAATTCTGCAAGGAAAGTCCTTACTACAAGTGGGAATGGGAGATTAAGGTAAGCGAACTTAGGAAGATTTTAATTAAGGAGGGATTCTCCGTAGGTAAAATTTACCATCTCCAGGTTCTCACTCGGGCTCAAGATCTTAGTTTTGAAGAGGGAGGTAGAGTAGCTAAGCTTCGCATATACTATAAAGGAGGACATCAAGACCTGACGGGAACTGAGTTTCGTAAGTTAGTGAACCAATGGATAGAAAAAGATATGTTGAGAAGCACATTGTTCGAAGTAAAATCTCGAACGGAAAGAGAAGCAAGGTATTTCGTCTTCCAGGGAAGAGGCTCAGGGCACGGTGTGGGGATGTGTCAATGGGGAGCAAAGAAAATGGCCGAAGAGGGACGTAATTTTCAGGATATTCTTCAATTCTATTATTCAGGGACAGAGATAGAAAAGCGTTACTAGTCAGGTTTGACTTCCCTAAATTAAAGAGTATGATGTTATTAATAGTGACATATGTCTCTACATCTATGTCTGATAGTGACGGATGCCACTAACAGATGAAACAGGGAGAAAATCGCTAAAGGGAAAAGAAGGCCCGTGTCTTTAGAAAAGAAAGCAGTACTAGTAGTAGTGGATGGATTGGGAGATAGGCCGGTAAAAGATAATAAGACACCTTTGCAACTGGCGAAAAAACCTGTTCTGGATGAGTTAGCCCGAGAGGGATCTACAGGCTTGATGAGTACTCTGGGTCGAGGGATTATTCCAGGAAGCGATACGGCTCATCTGGCTCTTTTTGGATATGATGTGGACCTCTATTACAAAGGAAGAGGCCCTTTTGAAGCCTTAGGAGTAGGGATTGAGTTAAGAGAAGGTGATGTTGCCTTCAGATGTAACTTTGCTACTGTAGATAAAAACTTACGAGTAATAGATAGAAGAGCTGGCCGCCTAAAAGATGAGGGAGCTGAGCTGGCTAAATCTCTTCAGGGGATGAGAGTAGAAGGGATAGAAGTGATTTTTTTGCCTTCTACTGAACACAGGGGAACTCTGGTTCTCCGAGGAAATGGTCTTTCTCCAGCTGTTTCTGATACTGATCCACATTCGTCTGAGCCCCTTCCAGCTATAGAGTCAAAACCGGGGGAAAACACCGAGGAGGCTCAAAGGACGGCCAGGATAGTGAATAAAGTAGTAAAAGAGAGCAAAGCTATTCTTTCATCTCACCCTTTAAATAAAAAACGGGAAGAAGAAGGTAAGCTTCCCGCTAATATAATTCTCACTCGGGGTGCGGGGATTTATGAAAAAGTGGAGTCTCTGGAGGATAGATATGGATTTAGTTCTTGCTGTATTGCTGGGTCTGCCTTATACAAAGGAGTAGCGAAATATGTGGGTATGGAAGTTCCCCATGTCGAGGGAGCTACGGGGAGATTAGATACAGATATAGAGGCTAAGGCTGAAGCAGCCAGAGAAGCTTTAAGGAAATTTGATTTTGTTTTTGTCCATGTTAAGGGAGCGGATAACGCCAGCCATGATGGAGATCTTGAGGGTAAACTTTTAATGGTGGAAAAGGTGAATAGGTTAGCTGAGATTCTAAGTGAAGAGGATGCTTATCTCATTATTACTGCTGATCACAGCACCCCTCTTTCTATAAGGCGGCATAGTAGTGATCCTGTGCCCGTGCTAATCTATGGAGATGGCACCAGAAGGGATAAAGTCCAATCTTTCGATGAGGTCTCTGTCTCTCTGGGATGCCTGGGACACCTCACTGGAATTGAGTTAAATAGAACAATAGTAGATCTTATGGGCTGCGGACATATGGTTGGCTCTTAAGGAGGCAAAAAATGGTAGAGATAGAGGTAGGAGTGAGCAAGGTAGCCATAGATGTAAATTCAAAGGTGCCAGTTATTATTTTAAAAGAAAAAAAAGGAAATAAGACCCTTCCTATATGGATTGGTTTATTTGAGGCTCAGGCTATTGCTTTAGCTTTAGAGAATGTGAAGCCTCCTCGTCCCCTGACCCATGATCTGGCTAAGTTATTAATCGAGAAACTTAATGGCAAAGTAGAGAAGGTGGTCATAAGCGACCTTAGAAATAATACATTTTATGCTCAAATCCTCATCAGAAAAGATGGGGAGGATCTTCAGGTCGACTCTCGTCCCAGTGATGCTATAGCTCTGGCTCTCAGGCTCAAGGTCCCCATTTTTATAAACGAGGTAGTATTGGATAAGGTAGCTGTGGAGGAGAAAATTCCCAAAACTAAACCCATTGGGGATAAGGAGGTTGAGGATTTCAAAAAGAAATTAAAAGATCTAAAACCAGAGGATTTTAAGTAGCTGCTCTACAATAGTCGGCAAGAATCTTTATTCCTCAGCATAATTACTATTAACTATTTTAATTGCATTAAACCCTTAGAGAAAAACCTGGGAGCTATTCTCTACCAACTTCCTCCTTCCTTAAAGATAGATATTAATCTATTGGAGAGGTTCTTAAAAGTTCTACCTAGGGATTTAGACCAGGCCCTCGAATTTAGACATAAGTCCTGGCTTACCAAAGAGATTTTCTCTCTTCTTAAAAAATATAATATAGCCCACTGTGTCATCAGCATGCCTAATTTTTCTGAGTTTATTCAGATTACCTCTGATGTTAGCTATATCCGTTTCCATGGAAAAGAAATCCTCTATGGATCTTCTTATTCAGAAGAGGAACTTGGATGGTGGGCTGAGAAGATAAAGGAAGAAAAGTGCTTAATTTACCAGAAAAGTTAAAAATTTTAGAAAAAGAAGGTAGGAAAATCCGGGTAGGTGTTGTCGGTGCAGGACAGATGGGATCAGGGCTGGTGAATTTGATATCTCGGATGAAGGGGATGGATGTGGTTGCTCTGGCAGAGATAGAGGTTGAGAGGGCAATCTCAACCTTCGAAGCTGCGGGGGCCAAGAGGAAAGAAATTCTTATTTCCCATGATTCTTCTCAATGCGATGAAGCCTTAGAGGATGGGAGGAAGGTAGTCACCGGAGAGGCGAGAATTCTTCCCCGCCTTAGCTTTATCGATGTTATAGTGGAGGCCACAGGAGTCCCGGAAACAGGGGCAAGAATTGCTTTTGAAGCTATCAATAATAAAAAAGACGTGGTCATGATGAATATAGAGGCAGATGTCACAGTGGGTCCTCTATTAGCAAAATTAGCCAGGGGTAGGGGTGTAGTATATACAGTAGGTGCGGGAGATGAGCCCAGCGCCATTAAGGAATTATATGATTTTGCCACAAGTTTAGAATTCAAAATTGTGGCTGCTGGTAAAGGGAAAAACAATCCTTTAGATAGAAAAGCAACTCCCCAGAGTCTACAAAAAATAGCCTCTTCAAAAGGAATGAATCCTAGAATACTTACCGAATTTGTGGATGGAAGTAAAACAATGATTGAGATGACAGCCTTAGCTAATGCTACTGGTTTGGTTCCCGATGTAAGGGGAATGCACGGTCCTGAATGCTCTGTGGAGAGTCTATCATCAGTCTTTACCCTCAAAGAAAAAGGGGGAATATTAAGCCAGGATGGAGTGGTAGATTATGCTCTGGGGGATATAGCTCCAGGTGTATTTGTGGTTATGAGTACAGATAGTCCTCAATTAAAAAAAGATATGAATTACCTGAAAATGGGCTCTGGACCAAATTATTTACTATATCGCCCTTATCATCTGGCCAGTATCGAGGTCCCTCTGTCAATAGCCCGGGCTATACTTTATCGTGAGCCAACGCTTAGTGCGAAGGATTCGGTAGCTGCGGAGGCGATAACTGTAGCTAAAAGGGATTTGCGAAGAGGAGAAAAGCTGGATGGTATAGGAGGTTATACCATTTATGGCTCCATTGAGAAGAGGAGTGT
>DAOWIY010000093.1 GCA_030640665.1 Clostridia bacterium | reverse complement strand
TGAGCCCTCTTCATCATCATTATGAGCTCAAAGGGATAAGCGAGCCAAAGATAGTGATTCGCTTTTGGATGGTAGCTGCTCTTTTAGCCTTGCTTGGATTAAGCAGTGTATTAAAATAGTCGTTAGTATTTAGTGAATGGTGAATGGTGAATAGTTACTCTTTTATAGTCTAATGGAGAAGCGAAGCGACGAAGCAATCTCGATACTTGATTCTAGATGCTCGATACTCGTATATTGTATTGCGTGATGCATATTGCGTATCCCCTCTCCCCTGTGGGGAGAGGATTAAGGTGAGGGGGAAAGAAGGGGAAGCAAATGTCTAAAAAAGCTATAGGGTTATGTTTGGCTGTTTTTCTTATTTGCATTAGTATAGTAGCCTGGGCAGGGGAAAAATCTGTAAATAGGGTAGCATCAGAAAGACTTATTGTTCAAATTGATCCTTCCTCATGGATAAGAGAGTCTTTCAAAGTAAGCCCGGACAGTAAACGTGTGGCTTATGTGGCTGAAGTGGGTAATAAATGGTTTGTAGTCGTAAATGGAGAAGAGGGAAAGCGATATGATGGCATTGTTACCCTAGGGGGAGGAAGAATTATCTTTGACTTCCCTGATAGTTTCCATTACCTTGCCTTAAAAGGTAGTAGTATCTATTTGGTGGAGGAGAAGATAAAATAATATAAGTAATAAGAATTACTTTACGGAATATATAAGCTCAGAAGCTTTACGGAATATATAAGATTGGCGATATAGCAAGGCTCTTGCTAATGAATAAAATGTCATTGCTATTGCAATATATTGCTTTATATATTACAATAGTATTGCAATATTCATAAAAAGAGAGTAAAATAGGGACAGCGACTATTTTTAAATTTAGTTCATAGTTTAAAAATATAAAAAATAGGAACAGGGAGAATAAAAAGTTTTGCATATTGTAATGCAAAAATGGTCGCTGTCCCTATTTTCTTAAAAAAAGAGAGTAAAATGGAAAAAGATAAACTGAAGCAATTAATAATTGAACACAAAGAAAGATTTCTAGCCGAGACTAACCTGGTTAAAAGAGAAGTTCAAAAGGAGATTGAGAATTTCATAAAGCATAGAGAGATCATCGTCATTACAGGAGTAAGAAGGGCGGGCAAATCTTCTCTTATGAAACTAATATGTGATGATTTCCTGCAAGAATCTAAGGTCTCTATATCTAATATCCTTTATCTAAATTTTGAGGATGAAAGATTTATTGAATTTACCACTGGCGATTTCGAACAAGTTTATGAGATATTTTTAGAGATTTATCAGCCTCGGGGAAGAAAATACTTTTTCTTGGACGAGATTCAGAATGTAAAGGGTTGGCAAAGGTGGGTAAATAGGCTTTATGAGTTTGAAGATATAAAAATATTTTTGACTGGCTCAAACCAAACCTTGTTAAGCCCCGAAATTTCTACAGCTTTAACGGGAAGAAATAGGCAAATATTCATCTATCCATTTTCCTTTTCTGAGTTTCTATGGCTTAAAAATTATATAGTGAGTGAAAAAGATTTTTATTTGAGGGAAAAAAGAGCAGAGATTAAAAATCTATCCAAGGAATACCTTGAATTAGGAGGTTTCCCCGAGGTATTAAAGATCAATGATGTTACGCTTCTGGAGCAGTATTTCAAAGATATAATCTATCGTGATGTGGTGGCTGGGTATGGCATAAGAAATGTGAAGGAGTTAAAAGAATTAATTCTATTTTTAGTTTCAAACATTGGAACGATTCAAAGTTATAAAAACTTAAGAGACTTGATTGGTGTAAAAAGTCTTAATACTGTAAAAAATTATTTAGAAGTTCTGGAAAATGTCTTTTTATTTTTCCGTTTAGGTCTTTTTGATTATTCTCTCAAGCGACAGATCTATAGTCCCTCCAAGATTTATTCTGTTGATATTGCTTTAAGCAATTCGATGGCATTTAAATTTTCTGAAGATATAGGGCGCGCTTATGAAAATCTTGTGTTTATAGAATTGATGAGAAGAGGTAAAGAAATTTTTTACTATAAATCAAAAAAGGGCAGAGAAGTTGATTTTATCATAAAAAAAGGGTTAAAAATTGAAGAGGTTATTCAAGTTTGTTATAAACTTACAGCTCAAAAGACAAGAAATAGAGAAATTGAAGGATTATTGGTAGCAAAAGAGGAGTTAGATCCGCGCTATTTAACTCTTATTACCGAAGATGAAGAAGGAGAGGAGAGAAGAGAAAAAGTAAAAATTAAAATAATCCCTTTGTGGAAATGGCTTCTTCGGGCAAACTATGGATAAACTAGGTAGGTGGTTGTTTGGAATTTTGGTTGAATTAGGTTAAAAATACAAGGAGCTTAAAGCTTATAGCTTAAGAAAATGCTAGTTAAAGATAAAAATGTGCTGGTGCTGGGTATGGGAGTGAGCGGGACAGCGGCAGCCTATCTTCTAAAGGAAAAAGGGGCAAGGGTATTAATAGGGGAGATGGAGGAAAGCGAAGAAAAGCGCACTAAAGCACGGGAAATGGCCGAGAGTGGAATAAAGGTAATTTTAGGGCCCCATCCTTTAGGACTCCTCGAAGGGCAGGAGCTTATTGTTCTTTCTCCTGGAATCCCCCTTGATATTCCTTTACTTCAGAAGACGCGTTCCCTAAATATTCCCATAATAGGGGAATTGGAACTAGCTTTTCGCTTCCTGAAGGAGGAATCTCTGGTCGGTATTACGGGGACAAATGGTAAAACTACCACTACCTTTTTAACGGGAAAAATTCTGGAGAAAGCAGGCAAGAATGTTCAGATAGCCGGGAATGTGGGTATTCCTCTATCTAAAACAGTGGGGCAGGGGGCCGAGATAATAGTGGCAGAGGTAAGTACTTTTCAACTAGAGACTATAGATAAATTCTCACCCTTCATATCTTGCGTTCTTAATATTACTCCCGATCATCTGGATCGACATTTAAATTTTGAAAACTATGTTCATTTGAAAAGCCGTATTTTTCTTAATCAAACCCAAGATGACTTCACTATTTTAAATAAAGACGATACAGTTCTTTATCCCCTTGCTTTAAAAACAAAGGCAGAAGTTATATTTATTAGTAGAAAAGAAGAGTTAGAAAGAGGAGTTTTCCTCAAAGGTAATCGCATAAAAAGAAGATTTGATAGGGAAGAGAAGATTATTTCTTGTGGCCAAATTACTTTTGCCGGCTCCCACAATCTGGAAAATATTCTCTCCTCCGTGGCCATTGCTTCACTTTATGGCATAGAAAGAGAAGTTATAAAGGAGGCTTTACTGGAGTTTGAAGGACTACCTCATCGCACCGAACGGGTAGGTGAAGTGGGAGGAGTGGAGTTCATAGATGATTCTAAAGCTACCAATGAGGATGCAGTGAGAAGCTGTCTTGAGTCTATGCGAAAAAAGACCATTCTGATTATGGGAGGAAAAGATAAAGGAGCTGATTTTTCCTCCTCAAAGAACCTCATCAGGAAAAAAGTAAAAGAGTTGATTTTATTAGGTGAGGCTAAAAAGAAGATCAAAGATCAACTGGTTGGACTCTCCCCTGTCAAGGAAGTAGAAGGTATGAAGGAAGCGGTAAGAGAGGCTTTTAAAGATGCCCAAAAGAATGACTGTGTTCTTCTTTCTCCCGGCTGTGCTAGCTTTGACCAATTTAAAGATTACAAAGAAAGGGGAGAAGTTTTTAAAAGAGAAGTGAGGAGGCTAGCTGTAAGCTATAAGCTATAAGCTGTAGCGGTCGGATTCATCCGACAATGTTTGATAAACGAGATACAAGCTATGACCAATAAACAACGAACTATGAACAATACCGGCTTTGATTATCCACTTTTTTTTGTCATTCTTATACTTTTAGCTATAGGATTGATGTTTCTTTATAGTGCCAGTGCCGCCTATGCTTATAGGCATCAGGATGATTCTTACTTCTATCTTAAACGACAGTCAATATGGTTGGGGTTAGGATTAGCTTTTCTTTGGTTGGCAAGTAAGTTTAACTATAAAAATTATAAATATCTGGATAGACCCCTGCTTTTCATTACCCTTGTTTTTCTTTGTTTAGTTTTTATCCCGGGGATTGGAGGAGAGGCAGGGGGAGTTCACCGTTCAATAGGAATAGGATTTATTCATTTTACTCCCAGCGAAATAGCCAAATTGAGCGTGGTCATCTACCTTGCTTGCTCTTTGGTGAGAAAAAAAGAAAAAATAGAAAGCTATATCAGTGGATCTCTTCCTTATTTTATCATCCTTGGAGGTATCTCTGTTTTGGTGGTGATGGAACCAGATCTGGGAACAGCTCTAATCATAGCCATAATTGCCTTTATTCTCCTTTATGCTGGGGGTGCCCGTCTCTCTCATTTGATTTACACTGCTTTTTTGGCTCTGGTCCCTTTATATTTTTCCATTTTCAAGATTGGTTACCGCATAGATAGGATAGTAGGTTGGCTTAATCCTGAGCAAGACCCTCTGAAGGCAGGCTATCAGCCAATCCATCTGAAAAGGGCTCTTGGATCAGGTGGATTATGGGGTTTAGGATCGGGTCAGGGAATAGAAAAACTTTTTTACCTTCCTACTCCCCATACTGACTCCATCTTTGCTGTAATTGGTGAGGAACTAGGTTTTATAGGAACTAGCCTCATCTTAGCATTATTCTTTTTTATTGTCCTGCGAGGCTTAAGAATTGCCCGAAGAGCTCCTGATGACCTGGGAAAACTTTTAGCTGTAGGATTGACCTCTTTGATTAGTCTGCAAGCTATCCTCAATATGGGAGTGGCTACTGTCGTTTTACCTACCACAGGAGCAACCCTTCCTTTTATTAGTTACGGAGGTTCATCTCTATTGATTTGTCTAATCAGCATAGGTATTCTTTTAAACATATCCAAAAACAGCCCTTTAAAGTAAAGCCTTATAGAGATAATGCTTCCCTCTCCCCGTAAGTAGGGGAGAGGGAAAAAGCACATCGTGCTTTTTCGGGTGAGGGGGGGAAGATGTCCAAGAAGGCTATTGGAAAGATAGAAAGACTTTCTGTTGAGCATTTCAAGAAACCTGGAAGGAAATTATACCTTGTTCCTCTTTTGTTTTCAGGGGGTAAATCAGAAAAAAAAGTTCCTAAAGAGTATTTGGCAAAGGTTAAAATTTATTGGGATGAAGTTGAGGATCGATTGGATGATTTAAAGGCCAAAGTTGGAAAGATTAACAGGGTATATCACGAACTAGTAAACACAGGTGGAGAAAAGGGTCTTAAGATAATTAAGAATTTAAATAAGAGAAGCTACCAGATCACCAGGAAGTTTTTTCAGGAAGGGGGAGTTCTGGAAGCAATGGAAAATGGAAATTTAGTTAAAGAGAGTGTAGATTGGGCTAGATGTTTGGCTGCAGGCCTTCAAAGCGAAAAGGCGTTGAGAAAGATTTCCCAATTTTATATAGAAACTGTGCAAAAGAGAGAGGAATTCATTACTAGGGAAATAGATAAGACACTTAAAGATAATGAAATCGGGATTATTTTTATTAGAGAGGACAATAACATTAAGTTTCCTTCTGGTATAGAGATTTTTAGGATATACCCACCCATCCTTGATGATATTCACCGATACCTTCGGGATTTTCGCCCCAAGGGAGAATAGAGCTAATCTATGTGCTTGGTTTTCACTTTGTACGGGTGAATAGATATATTCCTGCAGCAAGGAAGATAAGATTGGGAATCCAGGCAGCAAAAAAAGGAGAGATAAGTCCACCTTTTCCCATTGCCTTAAAAAAGGCCATCGTCTCATAATAACCAAAGCTTATAATTAAACCCAGAGCGAAGCTAGTTCCCTTTCCTCCTTTTCTCAAGATTAATCCTATGGGGATACCCAGAAATAAGAGGATAAAATTAGTAAAGGGATAGGAGAACTTGAAATTTAGTTCGGTTTCTAAGCTTAAGGTCTTAAATCCACTTTCCTCGTATTCATCAATGTATTTTCTTAACTCTGCTATGCTCATTTTTTCGGGAGGAAGATATTTTTGGCTAAAGTAAGCAGGGTCTTTATCGAGAGGAAGACTCTTTTCCTGAAAAGGAATACTTCTCATTGCTTCTTCCAACAGATATTCCCTTCCTTCATAAAAAACCCATTTCTCTTGTATCCATTTACCTCTTTTTGCTATAACGATAGAACGAGGGGGTGATTCTTTGTAGATGAGGAGATTTTTCATTTCTCCTTCTTCGGGGTCAAAAGATCTTATATAAAAAAAATAAGAGGGTGGAACATGAACAAACATATTCTTTTGTACTTCCTTTCGAGGTGGTGGCCCTAAGAAATTCTCTTGTTCGAGTCTCTGAGCAAGTTGATTTGCTTTAAAGGTCAAAGTCTCATTTAAAAAAAGTACCACAAAGCCAATGATTAATCCTATGGTTAAAAGAGAAAGAACCGTTCTTTTGAAGGAAATTCCACCAATTTGTGCAGCCTGAATCTGATAAGTTCCTGCCAGGTGAGTGATAAGGAATAAGGTGGAGATGATAACTGACAAAGGACTGAGAAAAGTGAAGTAATAAGGAATCTGTGAAAGATAATACTGGATTACTGCTAAAGTTATAACTTCTTTTCTCAAACTGCCTATACGTGTAAAAAAATCTGTTAAGAGGAAGATAGCGATAAAAAAGAAAATAAAGATTAGATATAGTTTTAAATATTCTTTGGTTAAGTATTTATCTAGAATCCTCATATTTTCGTGGCTTTCCTGGTTAGCCAAATGCAAGCTATCCCTAATAGCAGATTGGGCATCCACATAGCTAAGTAAGGAGGCAGGAGCCCTCCCTTCCCCAAGAATCTTCCTGCTAAAAAAAGAACATAGTAGATTATGGCTATGATTAGACTTATTCCTAGACTAATGGATTTTTCCCCTCGTTTTATACTAATTCCCAGAGGGAGAGCTAATAAAGCTAGCAAAAAAGTAGCCAGGGGGATAGCAATTCGACCATGAAATTCGACGGCTAACTCTTTTATTTTTTCCTTGTCAAGTTTTTCTTTAGCTTTTTCTTTCTTTAGTTTTTGGCTTATTTCAGTTAAACTTAACTCCCCCGTTCTTTTTATTTCCTCTCTTTTTTTTAAGAGTCGACTAGCTGAATAGATAGTTTGAGAATTAAATTCTCCCTGTCGTAGTATACGGTAGTTTTTACCAAAAAGGTAAAAGGTGATTCCTTCAAGTCTCAGGTTTTTTTTTTCAAATTCTCCCTTTTGAGCTATGACGATTTGGGGAAAGAGATAATCTTTTTGGGGAAGAAATTCATAAAGGATAATTTTTTGCATTTCACCAGTTTTTGAATCAATATGATGAGTATAGAGCTTTCTGTTCTCAAAGTCGGTGATAGTTCTTTCTTTAATTTGGATGGTTGGCTCTTTGAAGATAATTCCTTGAAATACCTGGCTGTAATGACGGTTACACCAGGGAGTGAGGAAAGAAGAAAAATAAAGAGAGACCATACTTAGAATAAAGGCGAAAATCAACAACGTTCTTTCTATTCGGAGCAAGTTTATGCCTGAGCTTATAAAGGCAATTATTTCTCCGTCGGAGCTTAGCCGACCAAAAGTAAGCAGGCTGGCAAACAAAAGTGAGAGAGGGATGACAATGTCAAAGGAAGAAGGTAATTTAAACAGAAGTAATTTTCCCACATCGAGGAAAGAGATGTTTTCTACGAAGAGCAATTCTGTCAAGTCGAATATAATTCCGATGAGTAATACGAAGTTGAAGAATAGGAATCCAAAGATAAAAGATAAAATTATTTCTTTTAGGATATAGCGGTGTATTATTTTAATCAAGATAGGCCTCGGGACATTTCCTGCGTCAATATGCTCGGGTAAATAGCTTTGGCTATTTAGCCAATTTTCTTCTGTCGCTGCTAAAATCCTTAAGTTCCGAGTTTAAAGTTTGACATATTTTCCAGACTTTTTTTGAAATTCCTAAGCCGTCAGATAATCTCGTTATCCTATATGAATTTCCGCTCTACTTTTTTATAGAAGCTATCAATATTCTATCATATCCGCTTCCGCTGTCAATTCATTGCGTTGGAGAGCTTTTCTGCCGTGGTTTGACAAAAAAATTAAATGTATTATTATGAAACTAGTTCGATAAAACTAGTTTTCTTTCGTACAGAAAAGATACATAATTTAACAGTGAATAAAAATACTAATTTAATCAGTTCGATATTCAGGAGATGAAGGTATGAGTATTACTATTCGTGACGTGGCTAAGTTAGCTGGGGTTTCTATATCCACAGTCTCCTTAGCGTTTAATGACAAAGGTTATGTTTCTTTCAAGACCAAAGCTAAAGTCCTTGAAGCAGCAAAAAAACTTGGCTATGCCCCAAGTATGATCGCCAAGAAGTTTGCTACTGGAAGAACTAACACTGTGGGGCTCCTTGCATTCATCAGTCATGAGCATCCCTTAGGTGGGTTTTACATGCCCGTTATCTTAGGTGTTATAGATGCACTCGGGAAGGCAGATTATGCCTTTCAGCTGGATATAAAGGGAGAAGAGGAAGAAGGTGTTTTAAGTAAGAGGGAAGTCCTTATGCGCATTGCCAAACAGAAAATGCTGGATGGTTTATTAATCCTATCATATTGGCCACTCTCCTTTGAGGACATTTCTGACCTTCTCCAGCTAAAATTTCCCTTTATTATTATCGGTGGCAGCGTTTCTGATCATCAAGTAAACTGTGTAGAAGTTGACAACTTTGCCGGAGCACGTAAGGCGGTTGAGTATTTAATCAAACTCGGACATAAAAGAATTGGGCATATTTCGGGTCCCGTGGATCAAAAAAATGCTCAAGGTAGGCTAACAGGTTATATTGAAACACTGCGCCAATACAATATTCCCTTTGATGAAGACTTAATCTATCGTGGTGACTTTCACAAGAAAAGTGGCTATAAAGGAATGAAGAAGTTGTTAAGTCTATCTTCGCCTCCATCTGCCGTCTTCATTGCCAACGACAATATGTGCCTGGCAGCGATGAGGGCTATTAAGGAGAAAAGATTGTCCATTCCTAAAGATATCTCTATAATTGGATTTGATGATATTGAAACCACTGCTCATACAACCCCATCCCTGACCACAATTCACCAACCAAGATATCCCCTGGGACAAAAAGCTGCAGAGTTGCTTCTTGAGATAATGAAAAATGCGGATAACCAGGACTCAAAAAGAATAGCCTTAGACACAGAGCTAGTAATCAGAGAATCTTGCAGGGCTTATCATCATTAAAATACGAAGAATGAGAACTCTGGGTATGCATAAACCCAGAAAGATAGAATCGCTCACCTTTTTCTCTCATTTTATTCTGTAATTTCCACAATTCCTCTCGCATTTCATCTCTAAGATTTTTACCGCATACTTTGTTTTCCCCCGTCAAGTCATTTAACGAGGTAACCGAAATGGAAATTATCGGCTCATATAAATGTAACCGTATAAGTAGAGGATGGGATCTTGAATGTACCCCAAGCCACAGGGCGTATTTCACTTGGATAGTGTTCAATGGACGTTCCCGTTCAGATTGAAGAAAGAGGGCAGACGATACCTACTCGCCTGCCCTCTTTCTTACTTTGCCCGGCTTGCCTGCTGGCATTGGCTTGGTTGGGGCCAATGCCGCTTCCGCTGCTGCAGCGTGAACTGGTGTAGGTTACAACACACAACACGCCAGTAGATTCTCACAGAGACAAGGTACGAGCATCAGTACTCCGAGAGCTCGAACTGGTGTTCGTCCTTCACGTTGGCAGCCGGATTGTACGTCAGCCCGCTCTTGGTGACGTCGGTGACCCTGACAGCGTAGGTTCCGGGGTCCCAATTCGGGAGCGAATGTACAGAGAAGTCGTCGGCCCAGCCAGTGGCGTCGGTGGTATCGGTTTGATTGATAGATATGGGCCCGCTTAAACTGTACAGCTCGCAGGTCACGCTGGCGCCCTCCACCAGGTACTCGTTCTGGTCGAGGATCAGTACCCGCCAGTGGACATAGTCCCCCAGCATAAAGCTGTTCCACGGGCTGCCGTCCGGGTTGGTGGTATAGATGTCCTCGACGTGCATCTCCGTCGGCTCGGGTGGGGACGTCGGCTCGGGTGTGGACGTCGGTGTGGGCGTCGGTGTGGGCGTGGGCCCGGGAGAGCCCCCGTAGCCGAGATAGCTGAACAACGTCGGCGAGGCGTTCAACCAATTACTGCCAGTGATGACGTTGAGCCAGTTGTTCAAGATGGTCGCATTCGCCTGCACCCGGCTGTCACCCCAGTAGCCACTCCTATACGGCGGGCCCCACATACGCTGGCTGTCCCAGTCGGCGTTGATGTAAGTTACGCCCGGCAGGTCCGGGGAGGCGATATAGTTAAAGTAGGGGACAAACCACTCGTTCCAGATCTCTTCTGCCGTCTTGCTCACCTTCCCTGACCCATCAAGGTTGGGGCTATAGGTCAACTCCTCGATGTCGTAGCGCTGCGGCGTTGCTTCGCAGAACATCAGCGGCTTGTTGTGGGCTATGGCGAAATCGATAGTGTCTTGCAGCGTGGTCCAATTGCAGTCATACTGGGCGAAGATAGACGTACCGATCCAGTCCACGTACTGGTCGCCCGGATACCACGCCTCGATCGGGAACCCGCCATAGGTGCCGTCGCACCAGGCAGCGGTCTGCCAGACCATGGCGATATGGTCTTGCGCCCCATTCAACTGGATGCGCTCCCACATCCTGATCCAGGCCAGCTTGTACCAATAGGGGTCATTCTCGTTCCATGGACCGTCACACTCGTACCCCCAGCGCAGGTAGATGGGGCGATCGTACGCCACAAGGGTGGCGATCAACGTGTCCATCCGCTCATTGTAGTCTTTAACTTTGCCCCATTGGGTGTTCTCGACGATGTCCTGAAGCTGGCCTTTTATCCAGACGGCCACCTGGATGGTACTGTTGGGATAGGTCTCCGCCAGGTAGTCCAGGTAGTTCACGCCTGCCCCATGGTCTTTAGGGCTATGGATGCCCTCCTGGTCGTTGATCGAGGTGTAGCTGACCACGCCGCCGGGCACAACGCCCACACCGGCGACGTAGGCGTCGATGCTGTCAATGTCCTGGCCGATGAACAGCAGCTCCTCGCCAGCGGGTGGCTCGAAAGTGTAGCCTTCAGTGGCCCACACCGGCAAGAGCGGCACAACCAACGCCAATAGTACAAGCAACGTCAATACAGATAGTTTTTTTAACATCGTTTTCTCCTTTTCTTCTTTAAATTTTTAACAACCAACTTTTATTTAAAAACTCCCCCCAGACAAATTATCTAACACTTTTGTCTGGCTTACTCACCTACTGGCCTATCTACTTCCTCCCCTCCTTACCGGCCTTATTTTTAGTTTTTCCTTTCAGGAAAAGGTCTAGCTTCTTAAAAGTAATGCTCACGCCTTCATCTCCTGA
>DAOWIY010000099.1 GCA_030640665.1 Clostridia bacterium | reverse complement strand
TTCTCTTAAGTTTATATTATGAGACTTAGAGCCGGTGAAATACTGAAGGGCTGCTCCGAAGGAATCTGGCAAGACCACCCGCAGGTCCATCTGTAAGCCTTGAGTGGTAAGGATGCTGGATTTAGTCTCTCCCTTAGCCAGAATCTCTTTGACAAAGGAGAGCTGAGTGAAGACATTCATAATAGGATGGGGGTTTGTCGAGGAAACAAGAATATCTATGTCTCCTATGGTCTCCTTACCCCTTCTCAGGCTGCCGGCAGGGCTAATTCTCTCAATCCAGGAAGAGGCTTTATTCTTCAATTCGGCAATAACCTCTTCTACAAGAGGTTGGGCTCGCCCCAGTAAGATACGAGCTTTGCTAGTTCGATAAAGTTTTATCCCTCTTAAGATATTCTCCTCTGTTTTAGCTCCCATACCCGGCAGGTCCCGCAGTTTACCAGATTTAATAGAAGCTTCTAGATCCTTGATATTCCTTATCCCTGCCTTCTCATAAAGAAGTTTAATTGTTTTTGGCCCCACCTCTGAGATGAATAAAAGCTCTCTTGCACCCTCTGGCATCTCACTTTTTAACTCCTCATAGGCAGGGAGTTTGCCAGTATTAAAAATAGTGGTAATCTTCTCCAGCATTCCTTTGCCTATACCAGGAATATCCTTTAACTTATCCTGATTATAAAGTTCCTCTAAGTCTCCGGGAAGATGTTCCAGTGCCCCTGCTGCTTTCTCATAAGCCCTTACTCGAAAGGGATTCTCCCCTTTAATAGAAAGTAAATCAGCCATCTCTTTAAATATAGAAGCTACTTTGGTGGCGTCCACTTCCATTTTGCTCACCTTAATTTAAACCTGGCTTCGGCAACTCTTTTTCCCATATCTGCTCCACTTGCCTTTTTGTCTCCTTCAGACTCCCTTCATTTCTGATGAGAAAATCAGCTCTCTGGATTTTTTTATCTTGAGGTCCCTGAGCCTGCATTATTCCTTCAATCTCCTCTGAGCTAAATCTGGTGCTTTCCTTGATTCTTTTTAGTTGAGCCTCATAAGATGTACTGACTACAAGGACTTTATCCACTAAAGAATTCCACCCCGCCTCTAAGAGAATAGCCGCATCTATTATAACTATCCGAGCCTGGGTGGAGGCAATTTTCTTCTTTATTTCAGCGAATATTAAAGGATGAAGAATCTGATTAAGCTTTTCTAGCTTCTTTTTATTCTTGAAAACTATTCTTCCTAACTTTCTTCTCTCAATTTCTTTCTTCTCATCCAATATTGAGCTGCCAAAGGTTCGGATAAGATTCTTTTTCACTTCTACTTTTTTAATAAGATCATGTCCTATTTTATCTGCTTCTATAATTTCTGCCCCTAACTCCTTAAACATCCTGGCTACGGTTGTCTTACCTGAGCCAATATTTCCTGTAAGGCCGATCACAGTAGTGTTTGTCCATTCCTCTAAAACTTTTCGTGCTTTTTTTAAGGCTTTGCCGCGGTGACTAATCTTATTTTTTTCTTTTAAGCTCATCTGGGCAAAGGTTTTAGTAAATCCCTCGGGCTGGAATAATGGATCATAGCCAAAACCCTTCTCCCCCCTCATCTCTTGAAGAATTCTACCCTTACAAATCCCTTCTACTACTTTTTCTTTACTACCTCCATCGCTAATGGCTATGAGGCATCTAAAAGCTGCCTTACGCTCATCAAGAGGAATTCCTTCTAAAAGTGAGAGGATCTTTCGATTGTTATCTTCATAAGAAGCCTTCTCGCCAGCAAAGCGGTGAGAAAAGATTCCCGGTGCTCCTCCCAAAACTTCTACCTCTAATCCAGAATCATCAGCCAGGGCTATTTTTCCTGTGAACCTAGCTATGGTTCTGGCTTTTTTGAGAGCATTGTCATAAGGGGTCTCTTTATCTTCTTCGATAGAAGGAAAGTAGGAGAAATCCTTAAAGGTAAATATCTTTAGCCCTAGATTTTTGAAAGTATCTTTAATTTCTTTGATCTTATCCAGGTTTTGTGTAGCTAATACTAACTCCATTCGTTAATCTTCCAATGCTTTTTTTTGAAATTGAATTAGCTTTTTTATTCCCTCTCCAGCTAGATCAAGTAATTCATTAAAAGTATTTCGAGAAAAACTTCTGCCTTCTCCACTGACCTGAACCTCCACCAGATCCCCCTCTTCCGTCATCACCACATTCATATCCACACTGGCCCCAGAGTCCTCTTGAAAAGATAGGTCTAATAACTTTTCTCCTTTACTAACTCCTACACTAATAGCAGCAAGGAACTCTTTAATAATAGAGTCTTTTACCATTCCCTTTGCTCTAAGTCGCCTGTCTACCTCCACCAGGGCTACAAAAGCTCCGGTGATAGAAGCACACCTTGTTCCCCCATCTGCCTGAAGGACGTCACAATCAACCCAGATAGTACGCTCTCCTAATTTGCTCAAATCTACCACTGCTCGCAGGGATCGACCAATCAATCTTTGAATCTCATAAGATCTACCCCTTTTTTGTTCTCTCTCTCGAAGAAGTCGGCTAGGGCTAGCATAAGGAAGCAGAGTATATTCTGCTGTAAGCCATCCTTGTCCTCCTCCTCGCAGAAACCCTGGGACTCCCTCCTCTACCATAGCTGCACAAATCACCTCTGTATCTCCAAGGCTTATAAGAGTAGAACCCTGAGCATATTTAACAAATTCCCTTTCTATGGTTACCTCTCGCAGCTCATTAGCTTTGCGTCTATCTTTTCTCATTTTTATCCTTTCTCAATTTTTGTCGGATGAATCAAACATTGTATAAATCCTCGCCCCTGGAATCAATACCTACTATAGCAGGAAAGTCCTCTACCCATAACTTATATACTGCTTCCGGGCCCAGATCAGCAGAAGAGGTTTTTTTTCTTTTATTAGGTCAATGAGTCTTTTGTGGGCAGCATCTCTTGCTGTATAAATAACTCCACTAATCAAAACTTCCTCCCCTACCTTTAGACCTGAGCTATTTCTTTTCTAAGAGGAGGAATAATTTTAATCAATTTTGCTATCTTTGGGAGTCTTTTTGTTGGGAGTCTTTTCCTGAGGGAAGAGGTGGTCTAAAAAGATACCCATTCTCCTTCCCGCATCAAAGATTCCCCCCAGGAAAACCCCAATCATTACTAGAAAAATAATCAAAAGCAGGGGCCAGGCAAAGATTAAAAGCAAAGCTATCAATAAGCCACTCAGCCCCCCTACGATCTTACTCTTGTTCTGTTTTAGAGAACGCCACATAAGAACCTCTTTTTAGTTTTTTCTCTTTCTTAAAAAAGTAGGGATATCCAAATCATCATCATAAACTTTTAAATCCAGCTCGCTCTGATGAAATTCTTTTTTCTTCCTACTCTCTGTTTTTGAAACAATCTCATCACCCACAGCCATAAGGCCAAGGGTTACTTCATTAGATAGACTTTTGTCTATGCTGGCACCAAAAGTAACCTCGGTACCTGGGGAAACAGCTTCCTTAATAATAGAAGCCGCTTTCTCTACTTCAAATAGGTTCAAGTTCTTTCCCCCTCGAATGTTAAATAAAACTCCTTTAGTTCTCTTTGGAGAGAATTTTCCCAGAAGAGGAAAAGAAATAGCTTGTTTGGCCGCATC
>DAOWIY010000006.1 GCA_030640665.1 Clostridia bacterium | reverse complement strand
GATTGATTGATTTTTTTCTCTATCAGATTTGCCTTTTCAAGATAAGGAATTAGCAGCTCCGTAAGAGCCTCTGGCTTCATTTTCCTGATGTATTCTCCGTTCATCCACTCCAGTTTATCAGGGTCAAAGATGGCGGCGCTCTTACCTACCTTTTCCAAAGAGAACTTCTCTATAAGCTCTTTTTTCTCAAAAAACTGTTGGCTGTTGATGGTGGACCAGCCTAAAAGAGCCAGATAATTTACCATAACCCAGGGAAGATATCCTTCTTCCTTATAATAAGAAATGGAAGTGGCTCCATGTCTTTTGCTCAACTTCGTCCCATCTCTACCTAAAATCATAGGAATGTGAGCGTAGCGAGGACTTTCAAAACCCAGAGCCTTATAAAGTAAAATCTGGCGCGGTGTATTGGAAAGATGGTCATCTCCTCTTATGACATAAGTTATTCCCATTAAAGTATCATCTACTACATTGGCAAAATTAAAAGTAGGAGTTTTATTAGACTTTAATATAATAAAATCGCCTAGTATTTTATTTTCAAAACCAACTTTACCCCTTAATAAGTCCTCTACATAAGTAGTTCCTTCTTGGGACACCTTAAATCTAATACTAGGAAACCTTCCTTCTTTCTCAAAACGAGCTTTCTCTCTAGGTGATAGGGTTCGACACCGGCCATCGTATTTTGGGAGTTTGCCTTCCGCCTGCATCTTTTTCTTGCGGAGCTCAAGCTCCTCGAGAGTGCAATAACAAAGATAGGCTCTTCCCTTCCTTATAAGCCTCAAAGCATATTTCTCATAAATTCCGAGCCTTTGAGATTGAAAATAAGGCCCATATTCTCCCCCTTTCTCTGGCCCCTCATCCCAATCCAATCCCAACCACCTGAGATTTTCTATAGCTGACTGGGAAAAACTTTTCTCGGAACGAAGGACATCTGTATCCTCTATGCGAAGAATAAATTTCCCTCTATTGTGGCGGGCAAAAAGCCAATTGAAAAGAGCTGTCCTTGCTCCCCCAATATGTAATTCTCCTGTGGGGCTGGGAGCAAACCGAACTCGTACACCTTCTTCTTTCAAGATAAACTCCGTATTATATACGTTTTTTACTTATTCTTGTGACGATCGGCCCGGGCTCTTTTCTTCCTTTTGTGCTTGGCAATCTTCGTTCTCTTTCTTCTCTTGTCAGAAACCATTCATTCTCCTTTCCTTATTAAAAACTTTACTTTCTCTAAACTCAAAGCTTCTTTCTATCTTAAGACAAAAGAGGACTTTGTCAATTTCATTCCTCTGCTTTTAATCGCTGAATCATCGCCTCAGCTATCTTCTTCTCCTCTGATAAGGGATAGCGAGAAATAAGTTCCTCACAGCTCTTTTGGGCCTCGCTTCGTTTGCCTTGCAACTTTTGACATCTAGCTACTCCCAGGAGTGCCTGAGAAACCAGTGAGCTCTCAGGATACCTTTTCAGTATCTTTTCATAAGTCTCCACAGCCTTCTCGTATTCCTGGAGCTGTTCGTAAATAGAGGCTAATTTTATTTTTGTCCAAGGAGCAAAATAGTCGTTTCTGTACCTGCTCTCAAATTTTTGCAAAACTTTTCTCGCCTCTTCATACTCCCCCAGAGAATAAAGACAACTGCCCAAATAAAAAAGAGCTCTTCTCTTATCCTTAACCCAGAATTTAGAGAAAATGCTCTCATAGAGAAGCCTTGCTTCTTGAAATTTCTCTAATTTCTCCTCTTTTTCTTCGGTGATTTGTGCCTCCTGATAATAAGAAGCAGCCAAGAGAAATTCTTTCGCTGCAGTCTTATTAACTTTAGCCTGGAAAATAGTCAAGGCTGTAAAACAAATAGCTATCCCTACGGCCAATAAGAGATAGGTTACTCGTCGCCTTTTACTGGTTTTCCTAAACCTTCCAACCGCCGCTGAAGACTTTTGCTTTAAATATTCGCTCATTCTCCTAATTTCTCTAAGGACCGCTCCAATAACTGCCGAAGACTTTTGTTTTAGATAATTATACACTCTATACATTTTCCCTCACTATTTTTATTTTTCCCCAAGCCCCCATTCTCTTTCCTTTTATAATTATCCCTCCTCTTATAGAAGGGATTTTCTTGAGAAATTCTAAGCCCTCCTGAATACTGCTATCATCCTTTACAATATTACCCACAGCAGTAGCCGCAGCATCAGCTAAGGCGGCAGAGGGAGAAAGAATAACTACTGCATCTGCCTGTCCTAAACTCTGAGAATGCCCAAAGGTTCCTGCTGAACAACATATACCTAAAGGAGTATCTTGGGGTTTTATTTCTAAAGCGATCTTTCCTGAGAGAGGAGAATCCCCCGCATAAATTCCCACCTTTCTTTTTTTTCTCGCCTTCATAAAAATATCTCCTCCGTTTTCCACTATAACTTGACGGCAATGGCTTAAAAGCTCCTTTCCCACAAACTCTGCTATTGCTCCAGCTACCGCAGCCATAGGTCCTACCTTCGCTGCTTGAGCTGCCTCAGCCATAGCTCTAACAATAGGAGGCATTTTTTCTTCTAAAGGAAAAGGTTTGAAAGTAACTTTAAACCTGGGACTTTTATAAATATATTGTTCTATATCCTCACGATACCAAATTAAAGCCTCCTCTGTTTGTTTGGGCAGCCTTTTATCAGCTAAAACAAGAAGATTACTTTCCTTGATTTCTACTTGAAAGGAGTATAAATCACTCGCTTTAATTAAATTTCTGTATATAGCCCCTTTTCCTCTCAAATGTTCCGTTTACCACATCTACTTCCCCATCTGGCGATAACTTCCTTTTCCTGCTCTATAACTACAATCTCACACTGATTTGCACAATCGCCACATGTAAATGATGAGGAGGTAAGTTCAATATTTGCCAGATTATAACCTTTAAAATTGGTCTCCTTTACTTTATTTTCCAGGACCAACAAAGCAGAGCCAATTGCCCCCATAACATCAAAATATTTTGGCACAATTATCTCGCAACCAAGTTCCTTTTTAAACGCCTCACGTACACCCTGATTTGCCGCTACTCCCCCTTGAAAGACCACGGGTAAGGAGATTTTCTTACCTTTGCCTACATTATTTAAATAATTTCTCACAATAGCCTCACACAAACCACAAATAATATCCTCCAGGGGTTGACCAATCTGCTGTTTATGAACCATATCTGACTCGGCAAAGACTGTACACCTACCAGCAATGTTGACAGCCGATTTACTTTTTAAAGCAAAAGCTCCAAAAGTCTCTATAGGCATCTTAAGACGTCTTGCCTGGTAGTCAAGAAATGCTCCGCAGCCGGCCGCACAAATGGAATTCATAGCGAAATCCACTACCACACCATTTCTCAAAAGAATAATCTTTGAATCCTGACCACCGATCTCTATAACAGTTCTTACATCTGGATTAAAATGTTGGGCAGCAACAGCATGAGCTATTATCTCTGTCTTTACCACATCTGCTCCAGTTATAGCTTTGACCAATTTTCGCGCAGAGCCAGTAACTCCGACACCGTTAACAGGTATCTTCTTTATCTTTCTTAACCCCTCTTGTACTGCTTTTATAGGATTCCCATTTGTTTGTATATATAAAGTATCTAAAACCTGCCTATTCTCATCAATGATAGCCAGATTAGTAGAAACAGCACCCACATCTATTCCTAGATATGCCTTCATATTATCCCGTATTTCGTATTTCGTATATCGTTTGCATTTTGTACTTTCCTTTTTCTTTTATACTATATACCATATACTATATACTATTTTTTTTTCGCTCCAGCATCTCGATGAACGCCTCCAATCTAGTCTGCATCCCTGCCTCCCCTGTTTGTTCATCGAAGGATAGATGCATTAGAGGAATGTTCAATTTTTCTCTTACTTTGTCAAGGATGCTCCGAGCCGACACTTCAGGTAAGCAGCCAAGGGGATAAATATGAATCACCCCCTGGAAATCCTTTTTGCTAAACTCTACTGTATGACCTACAGAATGGCCGCCGTGAGCTCCCAATTCATAATCAATAAACTCTCTACCCTTTCTGGTAATACTTCGATGCTCCCAAAAAAAGAGAGCATGTCTTAATATCTGGCTTAAACAAAGAGGCCGAAAAACCTCAACTCTCATCTCTCCCAATTTTCTTTCTATATCCAAATTTGAAAAAGGTTCCATAACTACATATAATTCTCCCACTATAGCAATCTTAAGAGGGGACCTTGTCTCATCTTTCTTTATAACCCTGAATCTTTTAAGGATTCTTCTTCTGGCAGCTCTAATTTCTCTTAAGGTCCTCGCTTCATCTACCCATTCAAGAGTTCTGGCAAAAACTTTATCAGCTTCTCCTTTCTTCACCTCGTATGCTCTTAATTTTCTTGTGAAATGTTCCATCTCATCAATTAAATTGATCTTTTTTATAGTTATGAGAGCGGCTTTAGCCATTTGGAAAATACTTACTTCTGGGTTTAAACTCTTCAATCCTTTAATAAAACTAAATAGACCAAACTCAGGAAAGAGCTCCTGCATTCTGAAGTTATATCCCAGGTCTTCTAAAATCCTCTTTTGAACTTCTCCGTAAAGACCATATCTACATGGACCTGCCCTTCCAGCCTGAAAAAGAACATCTGCTCCCAGGTCAAGGGCTTCTATATAATTTCCCAGATTAATCTTAAAAGGAAGGCAGGCAAATTCAGGAGCATATTTTGCTCCCAATTCCATTGTTTTCCTGCTGGTAGAAGGAGGAACCAGAACTTCGCATCCTAAGTTTTCCATTAAGCTTTTGAAAGCTGGATAGTAATTACCCATATGAGGAAAGGAAACCTTCATTATTTCTTTCTCTTTTTAACTATTTCCATAAAAGATTCTATTCTTGTGAGCATACCCGCTTCTGCCCTTTCTTCATCAAATATTAAGAGGAGAACAGGAATCTTATCTTCGATTTTTCTTATAGCTAATTCCGTCAATAGAGAGTCTGGGCCGCAGTTAAAAGATACCAAAAAGATAAGACCATCCACCCTTTCCCTGGCCAGATAACGAGCAGCTCCTAACATATCTTTGCCATAGGTCCAGTAATTCTTTCTGGATAGTCTTTTTGTCTCTTCATAAAGAAGAGTAAGAGAAAGCATCTCTGGAGTAACTACCGATGCACCCATTTCCTCTAATTTTGCAGCAATGTCTATATTAAGGTAATCATCGTAAATATTGTATGGACGTCCAATAAGACCAATTTTGTAATTATTGGCCGAGTTTACTTTTATCTTCTCCCCCTCTAGAAGTGCTGAAAATTCAGCTGGAGACCTTATCTGCTGCCTTGATTGAAGAAACTTCTCTTGAATCCCCCTGGCTTTTCTGTATGCAGTATGGATCTTAAAAGGATTAGCCTTGAGACGCCTGCCCAACTGCCACATCGAGCGGTACAAAGATCTTCTATTTAAATCAACATCTGTAGTTAAAAGGGGCGGAATGTCTTCTAAGGAGTTTCTGATCACATCCGGCAGGCCCCAAAATTTAGCACAAATAAAGAATTTTTTTTCTATAGAGGCAATCCTGGGAATGAAAAGATAATCCACCTTATCTTTTAGACTAATGACGTGACCAAAAAAAATCTTTACCGGCAAACAAACCTCATCAACAGCGTATTTAACTCCATCAGATAAGATCTGCCTGTTTGTTGGAGGAGATACAATTACCTCTGCCCCTAATTCTGTAAGAAAAGTTTTCCAAAAGGGATAAAAATTATAGTAAAGTAAGGCCCTTGGTATTCCTACTCTAACACTCATTTTTTACTCGGGGAGCTCCATCCCCACTGCTTTCTTTATTAAATTTTTCAACCTTTGCTCAGCCGCCCCCAAGGCTCCTCCCCCAAAATCAGGGACTATAGTAATGATAAGAGAAGGCTTCTTATCACTTAACTCCTCAATTACATCCAAACATTTGCTGGCTAAAGATTCAGTAATAAAAATAATCCCATAATCTTGTTCAAATAACTCCTGAAATATTTTTTTTACTTCTTTGGACTCTTCACAAATTACAGTATTAATCCCCACTCCGAGAAAGGGAAGAGAAGTATGTTTATCTGCAACAAGAGCTATTTTAGGCATTTAAACTCCTGAATAGAAGTCCCAGCTAGTTTTGTCCTCAGGATTATTCGCAAACGCTTTATTTCACATTTTTTAAGAAAGATATAATTAACCAAGGGTTCTCTGGCAAAAGTTATGTAAAAGCCGCAATAGGTATGCTTTAAGATACACTCATTAAAAAACTTATCCAAAATAAATAAAGACCCTTCTTTTTCCCACTCCTCCAAAGCTTCTTTAACTGCTTCCGGATAATTTGCATTCTTAAATTCATCAACTAGTGCTTGTATTCCTTGATAAGATAACTGAAGCAATTGCCCTTTATCTATGAGGCCACCTTCTACAAGAACTTCTTCTAGAAGTTCCTTTTGCCAGGACTTAATCCTGAGAAAGGCTTTTATATTGAAAGAGTCGATCCAGAGTTGAATTAAGTGAGAAAGAAAGGAATCGGAGTACTTTTGCGTTTTTAACCACAGCCATTGAAAAAACTCTCTATCTAAAAAACTATCTAAAAATTGGGGATGGGGATTATTCTCCACCAAAGGAAAAGTTTTTTCCAAAAGAGTTCTAAAATGGGAAGGAAGCTGGGTAAAATCTTCCTTTTCCACAGCCTCTCCGAGGACCCTTATATCCAGTGTACCTGCCAGAGACAAAGCTGGTTTTAGAGATACAAAAATTTCTTTAGAGAGCTTTTTCTGAAAATGAATCTTTAACAAGACTTT
>DAOWIY010000061.1 GCA_030640665.1 Clostridia bacterium | reverse complement strand
TGTGGCCGTACGCCCTCTCAGGCCGGCTACCCATCATTGCCTTGGTGAGCCTTTACCTCACCAACTAGCTAATAGGACGCGAACTCATCCTTGAGCGAAGGGCTAAAAAGTCCAACTTTGGTTATGAGATTTGCACCTCATAACTTTATCCGGCATTAGCATCCTTTTCAGGATATTATTCCAGTCTCAAGGGCAGATTATTCACGCGTTACTCACCCGTTCGCCGCTAAAACTAGTCGTAGTAGAAAACTCATAATTTGCACAAAGTGCAAATTAATCATCCTCCACTGCAAACTAATTTCCGCTCGACTTGCATGTATAAAGCACGCCACCAGCGTTCATTCTGAGCCAAGATCAAACTCTCCAAAAAGTTTATTTCTTTATTGTTTCTTTATTGGGGCTATCTGCTCTACCAGCTTATCAAAGATCGACTTTGCTAGTGACATACGTCACTGTTAGGTATTATACAACATTAAATTTCTTTGTCAATACTAGATTCCAATTTTCTTGGGATTTTGCAGGCGGATTATATTATATTTAAAATTTTTTCCTTGTCAAGATGCATGCGGCGAAACCCATAAAAAGGGGTTCTGAGAGCTCTATGTTTAGGGCAAAATTGTTCTTTTGCTGCAGTGTCAGAGATGATGTTATAGCCAAGGCTACATGAAGGTACGGAGAACATTGACAAATGTCTCAAATATGCTATCCTTCTGCAGGATAAAAGGTATGATAGATGCTTGAGGAAGAAAGAAAAACTCCCAAAAAAGGGAGATGGTTAGCCTTAATAATCTTAATATTAGTCTTTGTTTATGTAGTTAGTGATGGATGGTTTACAAATAAGATAGAACCACATACAGTGGTGGCGGTTTATGAACCGGGAGGAGTAAGGGCTTTAGTTAATAAAACTGATAAACCAACTCGAATGTGGAAATGGCCAAGAATTTTGGGGACTTCAATAGGGGTAACAGAGGAGCCAATCAAAGATGAGGCAAGAGCTATTGCTAGCAGATTTGCTATGTACACTACTGATAAAGTTACAGGAAAGGCGGAAGATAAAGAGTATGTTCAGGCTTATGTAGTTGACATAGAAATGAGGGTTAAAGACTGGCAGAAGTTTTTTCAGGAGATTGATTTAGACGAGATAAACAAAGAGAGGAGAGAAGCCGGCCCTTTTGTTCGTTTAGTAAAGGATAGATTTGAAGTAGTGGTTTATCTCATAGAAAATATTATTAGGCATGGAGAAGCCCAAGATAGATTTGGAAAGCCTCTTCGGACAGAAGAAGGCTATCCAGCAATGAATTTGAGTACCAGAGTTAATTATGCATATTTTCAACTGATAAACCGAAGAAACTTTCTTATTGCTCTTTCAGATCGCTATCATCTTAAGACTCCAGAGAAAATAAAAAAATATCTAAAAGAGGAGATCCCTTGGTATTGGTTTGCTGGGCCAGATACATATGAATTCTTAGCCCAGCAATATAAGGATATTCAAGAGCGAATTCTATCTCCTTACAGTGAAGATATCAGTCCAGAGGCATCTCAGCGGAAATTCACCTTTGGTGAGGATAGACTTAAAATTTATCGACAAGCTTATCAGGCTTATCGGTATGAAAAGTCCTTAATACAAAGAGAAAAAAATCTGAAAGAACTTGAGAGGCGTCAGAAGATTTACAGCGGCAAAGAAAAACTTCAAAAAACTTGCCAGGGCTTTAAGAAATTTTTGAAATCCAAAGAAAGCGATCTTAGATTTGTAGCCAGTAGTGAGCACCTTCAGGATCTTTATGCCTCATTTATAATGGGACTGGAGTCTAACATTATTTTTGCTTTACGGCAGGGCGAAGTTGAATCTATAAAGAAGGCCGTTGATGAGGCAAGAAAGAAATTTGATGAAGATCCACTAAAAGAAGTAGATAGAAAAAGAGCCGAGGAAATTCAAAAAGATGTAAAAGATTTAGTAGAGAAGAAGCTTTCAGAAGAGCTGCCCTATTTTTCCAGCCAAGAACTTTTTCAGTCTTTTAATGACTACCTGACAGAGAGTAATCTTCAAGATATTTCTTCGCCAGTGAAAGAGTATGCCTGGTTATTGTTGAGGGAGGAGTATCTGGCAGCTTTATCCCCAAAAGTAGAAAAAGCTTTGAAGTTCCTGGATATTGAAATTGCTAAGGAGTTTTACCTTGATATCAAAACTAAGCTCGAAACTGAGAAAATAGATTTCTCTCAAATCTCAGCCACAGTAAGAGAATATATAACTGGTCAGCAATATCTTTTTCAGGATTCTCTTGAATTAATTCCCCTTCTCTGGCAAGAAGAAAAATTAGAGTGGGAGAAGATTCAATGGGAGAAGGTGAAAGAAGAAGAACTTATTCCTTTCTTTAAATACTATTCCCAGGCCGATACCGAGCTTGCTTTAGATATAAGGAGAGTCACATCTGAGGAAAATGAGGCTCTGTGGGAGGCAGCTATTGAGGAAGTATTGGGTGGGGAAGATATTACTGAGCTGCGATCTTTTTTCCTCCATAAAATTAGGGAAGGTGACACTCTAGCAAAATTGGCTAAAAAATATAAGGTCAATTGGCAGTTGGTTTCTGGTAGAGATAGTCAGAAGACGGTGTGGCAAAGCCTTTCTTCTGATGAAGATAAGATGAAATTTGATCAGCTTTTAGCCCAGGGCATTAAAACCGGAAACTTGCAAGAGGCATATGAATTTACCAAAAATGTTCCTTTGAAAGTAGATGAGATTATAGTTATCAGTAGGGGTAAAGAATTTACCCCTCAGTGGTTTGAAAAACAAGAGGAATATAGAAAGAAAAGGGAGGCCATTGCAAACAAATACATTTATAGCTGGATTGAAAAATTTGCCCCTCGAGTGATAGAAGAATATGTTCCTGTTTCTCCCTGGATAGATCATATTGAAAGGACATACGGGGTAAAAATTATCAAGATAAAACTTCACATTGGAAAAGATTCAATGTTTACTAAAGATGGCCAGCCAAAAGAAGAATACTATGACCTGTATTATTCTGAAATAGGAAGGCAAGAATAATGTTAGGGCTTATTGACTCTTTAAGATATAAATTGAAACAAGTCAGATTTTTAAAAGAGCGAAAAAGAGAAAGAATCGATAGTCGGATAGATAGAGTTATTGATGGCTGCCTTACTGACAAAGGGAGATTTGGTCCTCGGCGTCCCCCAGTTAAATCAGATTTGATAGATATTGATGCTGTTACTGAAGCAAAAATTGCCCAGACAAAGTTTACCTCTTTTGAAAGGTTCACCGAGCTCCAGTTAAAAGAGGTAGAAGCCTCCAACAAACTTTGCTCTAAAGAAGGAAATGGTGAGATTAAAGTTCATAAAGTAGAAAACATTGATGGCGGAAATGGATTTAATGTAGCAGGGAAAATTCTTCCCAAATACAGTCTCCAGTTAGGAAATACTGAGAATCCTCAGTTTAGAATCTTAGTTTTAGCAGGTACTCACGGCGGAGAGTCGCGGCTAGCCAGAGCCATTCTAGAAGGAATTATTCAATTAGCCCGCTCCGGTGAAGAGCGCTATAAACTTCTTGAGAAAGGGACTATTCTTTTTGACCCTGTAGTTGACCCAGCCGGTTTTAATAACCAAACTCGTGGAGCTGTAACTCGGGAAGGAATGGGAGTTAACGCTCCTCTTCTTGGTGAAGGGTGGGCTCAGCCAGGCTTGCCAAATCCCTGGGGTTTAGGTGATAGAAATAGCGCTCAAGGAAGAAACAGTCCTGAGGCACAGGACCCATTAACTCGTTCTAACCAGGCTCACTACAGGAAAATTCTAGGCGGAAAAGCCACCTGGGTTTATGACGCTCACGAAACCTGTGAATTTACTCACTGGCCAGATTTAGCCTTTACTTACGGAGGGGTTCTTCTTATGGCTCACCTTTATCTTTCAGATACCAGACTCGCCTCGCTCAATCAACTGGAGTCTTGCCTGGGCTGGTGGAGAAAACTTAAAAGTTTTATCAATGATTACAATCCTTTAGAGGGTCCAATATATAGAGAACAACTGCTCTGGCATGATCCTCGCCTGGAGAAAGTTATAAAAATCAGAAACAGAATAAGAGAACTGGGCCAAAGGACGATGGAAGAAAAATTTGACCGAGCTTTTCTTTTCCTTCCCCATGTAGAGCGAGACATTAGGATTGATGAGAGTGTCTATATTGGCGGGATGATGTTTAGAATCCCTCAAATCCTACTGGGACCAGATGTACTTGGTTTTGAAGGATTAACTTCAGAGAGTTTTCAGCAGGATCTGGTGGTTCGAGCTAAACAGACCTTGGCTACCCTTGAAGCACAGCTGAAAGTGATTGGCTTAGACTACAAGTAAGAGAAAGGGGGAGCAGGCCCGACTTGCTTGAGCGAAGCGAAAGTCGGCTTTGCCGATCGGGCCGTTGAGGGGGAATGTTTTCCCCCTCAAATATCTAGAAATGATTAATCATATAATCGAGTATTTTAAAATTTCTCACCCTCTTGATAAAGATAAAGGAAGTATTGTTATTTCTGATCCAGGAAAATTGAGTGAGAAATGCTTTAAGGCCTTCCTGGATGATAGGAAATCGAGTGGTTCAGCCGAGCTTCCTCGAATTTTGAGAGTGCTCGTCAGCCCGGAAGAAACCCCCAATCCAGAAGATATTGATCTGGTAAAAAGATTTGAGCGGAACGCTGAAATTCAAGATTCTCATTTTTGGGGTATTTCTAAGCTGAGGATATTCTTACGATTCACCGTCGCTTGCGGGGTAGGTTACTTTATCTATTGGACAATCTTTAATTTTCCCTGGTTTTGGGTTCCGGCAACAGTGGTGTTGGAAAATATTCTGGGGGACATTCTGACTAAGATTTTTCAAGGAGTGGTCATTGCTTTTGTCCCTGGGCTCAGTTTCATAAAAAATTTCGTAGGAGCCAAAAGATGGGTTCGAGCTAATTTCCGCTCTCAATACACCAGGATTTATTCAGAGTTTGGCAAAAGCTCTCGGGAGTATTTTACCAAAGAGGTAAGAAAGTGCTTGAGAAACATAGAGGCAGCGGCGGAGGAAGAAAAAGTCTCGATAGAAGTTGGTGCTATCAAAAATATTTTGGATGAGATTTTAAGTAAACGCGAGGCAAGCCTTGATTTCGCCCAGGATTGGTCGGGGCGCTTTGAGGAACTTCTTGAAGAGCTTAGTCAGAGAGCAAAAAAGGAGGTTTTTCTGGAAGGAGTAGTAATTAAGCTCGATGGACTAAAAAATGATTTAATTCTTCATTACATGGAAGGCTTTCAGATAATTCCTCTCAAGGTGGGAGGGGTAAATTTATCCGGAGAGGAGATTTTTCCTCTTCTTGGTCTTCCTGGCCAAAATTCTGATTTATCTCGGAGCCTCTTAGCAGAAGGTTTTAAAGAAAAGGCAAAAAATCTAAAAGATTTTTTAGACGAGGCTTCTTTGATAAGGGAGAAAATCTATTCCAGTTTTGATTCTTTAAAGAAAGCAAAAAAAAGAGAAGAGAGAATAAAACTCTTAGAAATTATAGAGGAAGGTTTTGAAAATTTAAGGAATATTGCAGGAAACTTTCATTTTGGGGATAATCCGTATATTGCTCATGAAAGAGGAGAAAATTTAAGTGATTTTTATGACAAGCTCTATTCATTATTTGGAGAGGCAAAACTAGATATTCTTGAAGGAAAGAAAAGAGTCAAAAGAGTCCTGGTGAGACGCCTTAAAATAAGGAGCGAGCGCCAGCAGAGAAAGAGAATCAAGGAGTTAAGGTTAAAGGTAGAACGTCTTCTTTGCCAGGAAATAAGCACAAAGAAAGCCTATGAGAAGATTTCTCATCTTTTTAGTTTCTTCGGAAAAGATTTAAAAGGAAGCCTTGCTTTTTCTGGAATAGTTTTATTTACTTTTGCCTCTCTTTTAAGTTTCAAGGTATTGGGACCAGATGAGGTTCTTACCAGTACTTACTTAAGATGGGGGGTGAAAGAGACAGCTACTCAGAAAGTTCCTCTTTTCTCAAGAGGAATCAAAGTCCATCGCTTCGGCGAAGGTCTGTCCATTTTCCTAAAAAGAGAACTCTTCTGGCAGCTGCCCATTCCTCTGGTTTACACCCATAAAATAGACTTTACCCAGCCCCAAAAATTCACCTCTTATATGATATTTGCAGCTCCCACCGATACTCTATACAAGAAGGGATTAAAGCTTTTGGCCGGAGCATATGGAGGATATTACCAGATAGTGGAGATCAGCTTTGATTTTCTTCCTAAAGATAAAGAGATTTGGATAAGTTATGACTATGATGGTAAAGGAGGGAAAAGATTGAGAAGAGATATTGCCTCTATAGTTGATGACGAATGGAGAGGAGAGCTTTTCGACTTTAAAAAAAGCCCCTTGATAGACCTTGAAGATGAGGAAGAGATGGAGGAAGTTTTCGCTGGGTCTTATTTTAAAAAGCTTTGGAATGAAGGGAGAATGAAGGAAATCATAAAATCTCAGATTTTTAGAAGTCCCCTCATGACTTATCAGTATGGGACATATTCGGAGAGGATAAATCCGGGTATAGATTTGATTTTAAGAAGTCTGGAAGAAGAAAAGACAGAAGTAAAAGACATTCTTCTTAGCAGGGAAGAAAAAGAGGAGAAGCTGGCTGAGATTGAAGAGTTCAAGAGTCAGATTGAACAGATAAAAAAGGATACTCTGGAAAGAGTCAAAGAAGAATATGGTGCTCTAAGGAAATCTCCACAAGAGTTTAAAAAATATTTGTCTGACCCTGAAAGCATCTCTGAGCTGAGAGGCTTTGAAACTGTCTGGCTCGCTATTCAGGAGATAATGCTTTACCAATATACCACTGAGAAATTAATAAAAACTCTTCAGGGAGAGTTAGGAGAGGAAAAAAAGCAGGAGCTTCTTGGGATGCTGGTGGAAAGAATAGAGGAAAATCCCTATTTTTCTTCTCTTATTGAAATAAGGGATGTAGAAGCCAGGGTGATCTTTATGGATTCCCATGGCTATCGGAGCCTCATCTCAAAGATAATGGAAGAAATTATTTAATTCCCTCTCCCCTAAGGGGAGAGGGGTAGGGTGAGGGGGTGAATAAAGATGCCTAGTTGGTCTGTAAAAAGTAAACATATAAAAAGAGTTGTATTAGTTGTTCCAGGATTTAATCAAGGTCGAGGAAAAAGGGGAGCCTGGTTTGCCTGGACCGAGAAAACTGAGGATTTTTTTAGAAGATTTTCTTCTGGCTGGTATACAGTAAAGTATGAAATTTTTGAGCCAGAGAGTCCGTTTCCTCTTTCTGATGGGGAACTCCAGCATTTAACTGGCCAGATTAGCTCCCGGGAAGGGGCTTATTCAACTCTTCTCTACTTTCAGGAAATTTTGAGTGGGATAGGGAAGAGCTTAAGAAAAGAGGGCATTCGGGGACTTTTTCTTTATTTAATGATGATTCTATCCATTAAACAGTTTTGGATTATCATTTTACTTCGCCCTCAAACTCTTCTGGCTAATTTCATAAATTATCTTCATTTGAGAATAGTAGGCCGAACAAGAAAGACTATTGCCTCTTTCTGGCAAAGGGGAGAAAACCCAGAGTTAATAAAAGCCTTAACCCAAGCAAAAGAAATTTATGCTAGCCTGGACAGTGACCCTCTGCGAGCCGAGCCTTTGCGTAAGTATCAGTACCTGCGAGATTATTTTAAGAAAAGACGCCAAAAAGAACAAAAAGAAAAAGAGGCCGAAAAAGCAAAAGTTTACGAATTAGTAGAGGAAGCTTACCGAGACATCATTTCCCAGCTTACTGGCGAAAGTCTTCTTTTAAAAATTGTTCCCAAAGGAACAGGGGAAAGGATAGTTAATTTTTTCCATATCACAGAAAAGTATCCTTATCCTGATAATATCTTTGCCGTAAGAAATCTTTATGGAAATTTATCCTCACCTCCCAGTATTTCTCAGGATAAAGTGATAGGAAGGACAGGAAGAGTGGACGGCAACAGTCTAGAGATGTTTCTTCTTCGTACCAAAGAGGGGGGAGGCATAGTTATCCCTTGTCCCGGAGAAAACATTCTCTCCCTTATTTTTCAAGCAGAGACTTTTGAGAATATTCAAAGAAGAAATCTTCCTCTGGAGGCAGTACTCTATGTAGGCCGAAATGAAGAAAAGCAAGCCCTACTTGGTTTTAACTCCATAAATTCCCAGGAATTTCACCCTGAAAAAACAAAAGAGACAGGGATGCGCATTCAAAATGCTCTTTTAGATACTTTCCGGCAGCAAGACTCTCTTATAAGCTACTATTATAGAGAGCTGCCAGCTGTTTATGGTAAGCGGATGTGGAGAGACCCCCTTTATCTATGGTATAATCTGGTGCATCTCGGTTTTCCCTGGCTTTTTATTTCTCACGGTATTCCTGCCTTTGCTGTAGTTGCCTGCACCTGGATTTTCTGGGATTCTTTATGGGCCTCCCAACAAAGAGTTAGGTGGAGGGATTATTTCCAGAATCTTATAGAAGGGGTGGACAAAGCCTATCATAATATGAACTTGAGAATAATGGTCCACTCCGGCTTGGGAGAGGTGAATACTGCCATTAAGGGTGGTGCTGAAAGTTATCGAGATGTCCTGGAAAGAATCGAAGAGTATCATTTCCCCAGAAAATTTAGAGATATGGTTCTTCTCAACAGTATCACCACCGAATCTACTCAGCTTAAAGATTTTCAGCGAGAGGCCAATGATTTCACCACCTTGCCTGCTCCTACCTTCTGTTATGATGAGGCTGAGAACAAAATCAAATCTTTAGGAGATATTCTGGATAAGTAGAAAAAGGACAGGCTACTTTTTATAGCGTATAGCGGGTAGCGTTTAGCGTATAGTGTCGCTTCGCTCCGTTTTTCTATCTCATTCTTTTTCTCTTCACTATTCACCATTTACGAAATACGATATGCGCTTTTCTTTTCTCGGGTCACGAGTGACGAGTCACTAAAAAGTAGCCTGTCTCTGTTTTGAATGAAGAGAGAAATTCTATGATAAAAGATGATAAAAAGCGCAAAACCATATTTGATAAAATAGGTAAAAGGTGGAGAGAACGCGTAGATAAAGTTAAAGAATATGAAATTATTGAGGAAGAAACTGAGGAGGAAGAGGCCGAGAAAGAATTTGTTTCCTTTTTTCCTTCCGGCGTTGGGTATCAAGAATACCAGGAAGCACAAAGATTAAAAGAGAAAATGTTGGAAAAATATGAGGGGAAGAGACTGAAGGATGTAACCAGCGGTGAGGATTTCAAAACTGAAAAGGGGATATGTTATCACATAGAAAATCAAGATAAAATAAGCCTGGAAATAATTAATCCAGACAAGGCAAGAAAGAAAATTCTCTCGGATCTAAAATTAATTTATGGGATAG
>DAOWIY010000003.1 GCA_030640665.1 Clostridia bacterium | reverse complement strand
AAAGTGATCATTTTCTCAGCCCATCTAGCTGTTTCTTTAGCTTTAGCTTCAGTAGTAGTAATTTCTTCATAGAAAAATAAGGATTTAACCAGGTTCGCTAACAGTGCCCTTCGCTGATCCCTAAGCCGTCCCAGCTTTTTTCCTTTTTTTCTGTGCTTCATTACTTTCCTCTTTGGCTAAACTCAAGTTATACTTGGCTAACTTTTTCTCTATCTTCTCAAGTGACTTCTTACCAAAATTTTGCATTTTTAGAAGTTCCTTGGCATTCTTTAAGACTAAATCTCCTATCTTCTCTATTCCTGCAGCTTTCAAGGCATTAAGGGAAAGACCGGAAATCCCTATTTTTTCCACTTTTTGCTCCAGAAAGTTCTTTTTTTCTTCGTCAGTCATTTCTTTTTCTTTCTTTTCTCTGATAAAGAATTCCAAATATTCATTCAAAATCTTGGCTGCCTCTCGCACTGCCTCATCAGGTTTAATAGTGCCGTCAGTAGAAACTTCTAAGAGGAGAGAATCAAAACTAGTCTTTCTTCCAATTCTAGCTGGTTTTACTTCGTATTTTACTTTTTTAACCGGCGAAAAAATGGAATCCAGAGGAATAGTTCCTAATGGCTGATCAGACCTTTTGTTATCCTCTGCCTGTACATAACCCCTACCCTTAGCTAAGGCAATCTCTATTAAGAGATGCGTTTTTTTATTCTCTAAGGTAGCAATAAGTAAATCAGGATCAACAATCTCTACCTCACTATCGGTTTTAATATGAGAAGCTTTTACCTTCGAGGGACCCTGTACATCCAGAAAGACCTTTTTTTCCTTATCAGTAAACAACTTCACTCTAATTTGCTTTAAGTTTTGGATAACTTGCAATACATCTTCTTTAACTCCAGGAATGGCGGAAAACTCATGGAAGGCTCCTTCAATTTTAACAGAAGTCACCGCTGCTCCGGGAATAGAAGAAAGAAGAATCCGCCGAAGGGAGTTACCCAACGTTGTACCATATCCTCTCTCTAAAGGCTCAATAATGAACCTGCCGAACCTATCAGAAAAGGTCTTTTTCTCAATAACAATTTCTTGCGGCTTTATTAATTCCCTCACTCCCCCCTCCTTTTTATCTCGAATAATACCCTACTATCAAACTTAGATCAATCTCTTGGTCTAATTCTTCGGCAAGGGGAAATCTTCGAACTGTTCCCCTCATAGTTTTTTTATCTATATCGAGCCACTCAGGAAATGTCTTTTTCTTTTGAGAAGCCCCCAAATTTTCCTTAATCAAAGGTAATTTTTTGCTCTTTTTCTTGACTTCAACTATATCTCCTTCCTTTACTAGATAAGAGGAAATATCCACTCTTCGACCATTAATTAAAAAATGACCATGATTAACTAATTGGCGAGCTTGTGGACGGGAAAAACTGAAACCCAATCTATATACCACATTATCCAATCTTCGTTCCAGCAACCGTAGAAGTTCCTCTCCTGTGAGATTTGGCGATTTCTCTGCCATCTGGTAATATTTCTGAAATTGACTTTCCATCACTCCATATTGCCACCTTACCTTTTGTTTCTCCCTGAGCTGCAGCCCATACTGGGAAGGTCTTCTTCTTCCCCGGAAACGTTCTGATTTTTTTTTCTGCAGGCCACACTTGTCCGTATAACATCTCTCTCCCTTTAAAAAAAGTTTGATATTGAATTTACGACATCTCTTGCACTTACTTTCCCTATCCCGAGCCAAACAAATCCTCCTTTATTTATACTTTTCTCTTCTTTGGGGGACGACACCCATTATGAGGAATGGGAGTTCCTTCTTTAATAGAAATGACCTTTAAACCCTCTGCCTGTAAGGTTCTAATAGCGGTTTCTCTCCCCCCACCCGGTCCTTTTACCACCACTTTCACTCTTGCTAATTGAAATCCTCCTTTGGCTTTCCTTGCTACCTCTCCCGCTGTCTTCTGAGCCGCAAAAGGAGTTCCTTTTTTAGTTCCCTTAAAACCTACCTGCCCTGAAGAACACCAGCAAAGGACATCTCCTTTAAGATCGGTTATAGTAATAATAGTATTGTTAAAAGTGGAATGGATATAGGCTATTCCTTCTTCCACTTTTATTGTCTTCTTTTTTTTCTTTACCACTTTCCTTTTTTTCTGAGGCATTTTTATCTCCTATTTCGCTTTCGCTCTCTTTTTCCCTTTTCCTAATGTTCGCCGTGGACCTTTGCGTGTCCTGGCATTAGATTTTGTTCTCTGTCCTCTGGTGGGAAGACCCTTTTTATGACGAATTCCCCTATAACATCCAATACGTATCAATCTAGTTATATTTAAATTAAGCTCTCTTCTAAGCTCCCCCTCTATTTTATAATCATTTTCAATAATCTTGCGTAGTCTATTTACCTCCTCTTCAACTAGATCTTTCCCTCGAGTATTCAGGTTAACCCTGGCTTTTAAGAGAATTTCCCTCGCTAGAGAGGATCCAATCCCATATATAGAAGTCAATCCTACCTCTATCCTTTTATTCGCTGGAAGTTCTACTCCGGCAACTCGGGCCATTTTCTCCTCCCCTTACCCTTGACGCTGTTTATGTTTTGGATTCTTACAAATAACTCGCACTACACCTTTTCTTTTAACTATCTTACATCTCTTACACATCTTTCTTACTGAAGATCTAACTTTCATTTACCTTTTCCTTCTCTATATACAATCCTTCCTCGGGATAAATCATAGGGAGATATCTCCACACTAACCCTATCACCAGGGAGTATTCTAATAAACCTCATCCTCATCTTCCCACATACATGAGCTAAAACTCTATGACCATTAGCCAATTCTATTTTAAAAGTAGCATTAGGCAGTGTTTCCAATACAATCCCTGAAGTTTTGATCGACTCCTCCTTAGGCAATTTTTTTCTCCTTAAATAAATCCATTATCCTCTGAAAAACCTTTTCGGAAGTCCCCTCTCCTTGAACATTACGTAAAATTTTCTTTTTTCTATAGTAATCAATCAACGGATGAGTATGTTCTAGATAAACTTCTATTCTTTTCTTAATTATATCTGAGTTATCATCATTTCTTTGGAGAAGAGAAGCCCCACAATCCTTACAAATCTCCATTGAATGATCAATCTTACTCTTATGGTATACCTTGCCACACTCAGAACAAATCAGCCGGCCCCTCAGGCGTTTGATCAAAACGGCCTTTTTTACCTCCAGGTTAATTACCAAATCGAGCTTTTCAGCTTCCTTATCTAAAAATTCATCTAGCTTCCTCGCCTGAGATAAATTGCGAGGAAAACCGTCTAAAATAAACCCTTCCTTCTCAAGCTCTATTTCATTTTTTAAAAGTTCTAAAATAACGCCATCAGGAACCAGTTTTCCTTCTTCCATAAAAGCTCTAACCTTTTCACCTGAAGGAGTTTTTTTCTTTACTGTTTCTCTTAATAAATTCCCCATGGCTATATGAATCAAACCTAGCTTATCTTTTAACTTTTCCCCCTGGGTTCCTTTGCCGGCGCCAGGAGGACCTAATAAGACCATATACATCACTATCTCCCTGCTCGCATAAACCCCTTATAATGCCGCATTAAAAGATGAGATTCCAACTGCTGCACAGTGTCTAAAGCAACCCCCACGGCAATAAGGATAGAAGTTCCTCCCAGAGGAAAACTTTGATGCATTAATTGCCTGTTGATTATCATAGGAAGTACAGCAATGAAAGCAAAGAACAGAGCACCTACAAAAGTAACCCGAGTAAGAATAGCCGTGATATATTCAGCCGTTGGCCTTCCTGGGCGAAGTCCCGGAATGAACCCTCCATATCTGCGCATATTATCCGCTACCTCCACAGGATTGAAAACAACTGCGGTATAAAAGAAAGTGAAAAAAATCACGGCTAAAGCAAATAAAGAATAATAGAGTAAGGCTCCTGGACTGAGCCAAAGAGTAATCCGTTCCATAATAGGAAAAAGAAAATTCCCCTCAGGAGTAAATCTAGCCAGGGTAGTAGGTAGTAATAAAATAGACATGGCAAAAATTATAGCAATCACTCCTACTCCCCCTATACGGATAGGAAGATAAGTGGTCTGGCCTCCATAGACCTTTCTCCCTACTATTCTTCGAGCATAACGAATGGGAATTCTTCTTTCTGCTTCATAAATAACTACCACTGCTGTAATTGTGAAAGCAGCAATTACAGCGAAAAGAAATAGATGAAAAGGAGTTATTTCTCCAACACTCAGCAATTTACCGATATTTCCTGCGGCTGGACGCAGCTGAGCTACAATTCCGGCAAAAATTATTAAGGAGATACCATTACCTATTCCTCTTTCCGTGATTTTCTCTCCTAACCACATTATGAATATAGTCCCCGTAACCAAGGTTACCACAGCGGGGAGTATAAAACCTATCCCCTGCGTAGTTACAAAAGCACCTCCTTGCATATTTTGAACCCAATAAGTCAATGCCACTCCCTGGATAGCACCGATAGGCAAAGTAGCATACCTGGCAATCTGAGTGATTTTTTGCCTTCCCTCTTCCCCCTGCTTGCTTAATTGCTCAAGTTGAGGAATAGCTATAGTTAAGAGCTGCATAATAATGGAAGCACTAATATAGGGCATTATTCCCAAAGCAAAAATAGACATCCGCTGCAGTGCCCCGCCGGCAAAGACATTCATTAATCCAAATGCTCCCGTCTGAAAGATAGGACTGCGAGCAAGAGCACTCGCATCCACCCCTGGAATAGGAACAAAACAACCCAACCTAAAAATCACAAATATAGCTAAAGTAAAAAGGATTCTTCCTCGAAGCTCCGGAATTTTAAAGATATTTTGAAACTTCTCTAGTATCATATCAACTCTATTTTCCCTCCTGCCTCTTCTATCTTTCTTTGAGCCTCCCTGGAGAACCCGTGAGCCCTCATCCTCAAAGGCACGCTAAGTTTCCCTCGACCCAAGATCTTAATCCTTCCTTTTCTCTTCACTAAACCTTCCTCTTTTAAAGTCTCGGGAGTAACCACATCCCCCTCCTTGAACACATTTAAGTCCTCAACATTGACCGTTTGGTTTTTTTGTTTAGATAGATGGGTAAAACCTCTTTTGGGAACTCGCCGCGTAAGGGGCATCTGTCCTCCCTCAAACCACAGAGCAACTTTAGAATGAGCTTTTTGGCCCTTATGCCCTCGCGTAGAAGTCTTTCCATGCCCTGAACCAGGACCTCTCCCTACCCTTTTCCTTCTATGGATGGTACCTGGAGGAGGTTTTAATATTGACAAATCCATTAATTTCTCCCTTTTCGTAACTGAAGAGCCTTCTGAGGATCTCTTAACTTTCGTAGACCTTCCAATGTAGCCTTAGTTACGTTGAGGCGATTATTACTCCCTAAAGACTTACTTAAAATATCCTTTATCCCTGCCAGTTCTACCACTGCCCTCACTGCCTCTCCAGCAACTACTCCTGTTCCAGGAGAGGCTGGTCTAAGGAGAACTTGTGACGCCTCATACTTTCCCTTCACCTCATGAGGAATAGTGTTATCCTTAAGAGAAACATGAATTATGCTCTTCTCTGCCTCTTTTCTCCCCTTTTTTATAGCTTCGACCAACTCCTTGGCCTTTCCTAACCCCAAACCTACCCGTCCGGCCCGGTCACCTACCACCATTAAAGCGTTAAAACCTATAGTTCGACCACCTCTGACTACAGTAAAAACCCGTCTCACTCTTATTAACCTTTCTTCAAGTTTACCGCTTTTTTTCTTTACCTTATTATCTTTCTTTTCTACTTCCCGTACCATTTGTATTTCCTTAAACCTTTATTCCCTCTTCTCGTGTTCCCTCTGTCAAAGCTTTTATTCGTCCATGATAAGGATAAGAACCTCTATCAAGAACTACCTGCTTTATCCCTTTGTTTTTCGCCTGCCTTCCCAAATCCCTCCCTAATTTTCTAGCTATATCTAAATTCTTTACACAGTATTGCTTTTCATTTTTGTTTCCTCTAAAAGAAACAAAAACCAATGTTTTCCCTTCTTCATCATTTATTAATTGAGCATAGAGATACCTATTGCTTTTATAAACTGAAAGTCTTGGCCGCGTCTGTGTGCCAAAGATCTTTTTCCTCACTCTTTTCTTTCTTCTTTGAGCCTTTAGATACTTGTCTTCTGCATATCCTCCCATTTTCGTTCCTCTTGCTATCCCTCAACCCCTAAAGCAGCTTTACCTACTTTACGCCTTATAACCTCTCCTTTATATCTAATTCCCTTCCCCTTATATGGTTCAGGCTTTTTGAAAGCTCTAATTTCTGCAGCTACCTCTCCCACCTTTTGTTTATCAGGACCAAAAATCCTGATGGTGTTAGGAGTGGTTACCTCGACTCCTACACTCTCGGAAGAAGTATATTTAATAAGATGAGAATATCCCAAGCTCAAAGATAGGGTTTTGCCCTCTAAGCTAGCTTTATAGCCTCTTCCTACGATCTCCAAGGTCTTTTCAAAGCCCTCCGAAACCCCCTTTACCATATTAAAAATGAGACTGCGCAAAGTTCCATGAAGAGATCTAGTTTGTTTATCCTCCTTGAATCTCTTGACTAAAATTTGCTTCTCTTCAAGAACTACTTCAAGAACAGAAGGCATCTTCCTTTCTAACTCTCCATGGAGACCCCTTATCTTAATTTTATTCTTGTTTATTTCTACCTCTACTCCTTCTGGAATGAAAACAGGTTTTTCACCTACCCTGGACATAACAAACTCCCTCTTAAATTCGTATCTCGTCGCTCGTATCTCGCTCAAGATACGTTACACAAAACACAATATCCTTCTTTCAGGTCTCCAAATCTCTAAAATCTTTAATCTTTTCAATCGTTTTTTTCTTTCCTTACGAGATACGAACAACGAACAACGAATTTACCATACATAGCAAAGAATTTCTCCTCCTACTCCTAACTTGTGCGCTTCCTCAGCGGTAAGGATTCCTTTAGAGGTAGAAAGAATACAAATCCCTAACCTTTCCCTTACCGCTCTAGGTACTTCCCTCTCCTTGGCAAATCTTCGTCTACCAGGTTTGCTAACTCGCTCCAAATGAGTAATTAGACCTTTTCCATCTTCGGAATATCTTAAGTATATCTGAAGGATCCTCTTTTTCCCCTGCACTACAACTCTATATCCTTTTATGAAACCCTCTCTTTTTAAAACTGATACTACCTTTTCCTTTATATTAGAACTCGAAAGTTCAACTTTAGCTTTGGAAAGCATATTAGCATTTCTGATTCTGGTTAATAAATCAGCAATGGGGTCGGTAAACATTACATCCTCCATCTACCAGCTGGCTTTTTTAACTCCAGGGATAACACCGTCATGGGCTAGATAACGAAAACAAATCCTGCATAGACCAAATTTTCTGATATAACCTCTAGGTCGCCCACAAATTTGACATCTATTATAGGCGCGAACTTTAAACTTTGATCTCCTTTTAGCTTTTTCTATCAAAGCTTTTTTTGCCATTTCCTCTCCCTTTTTGTGTTCATTATACGCTCGCTCTTACGAGCTCGCTGGTAGTTCATAGTTCATTGACTAAATCAATAGTAACATTCGTCACTGTTGAACTACGAACTATGAACTGTTTTAAAAGGCATCCCCAGAGAAGCAAGTAGTTCCTTAGCTTCCTCATCTTTTTTAGCTGTGGTTACTATAGTTATGGATAAACCCTGGGTGTTTTCTCCTTCATAAGAAACTTCTGGAAACATCAATTGTTCTCGCAAACCTAGAGTAAAATTACCTCTGCCGTCAAATTGGTTTAAAGAAATACCCTGAAAATCTCTAATTCTGGGCATAGCCAAATTAAATAACCTATCTAAAAACTCATACATCCTTTCCCCTCTGAGGGTAACTTTGCAACCTATAGAAGTACCTTTTCTCAAAGTAAAACCAGCAATAGACTTTTTAGCCTTGGTAATTATAGGTTGCTGCCCGCTAATCAAAGCAAGACTCCTCTTAGCTGCGTCCAGTAATTTAGTATCCTTTTTAGCGCTACCTGCCCCTATATTAAGACAAACTTTCTCAATCTTAGGAACCCCCATAAGATTCTTGTAGCCAAATTTCTTAATCATCAACGGAATGATCTCTTTCTTGTAGATTTCTTTAAGTCTAGCCACCGTCCTATCCTTTTCTAATCAATCGTTTCTCCACACTTTTTACAAAACCTTAGTTTTTTCTCTTCAGTCAATGATTGCTTCGATATGGTCATTCCTATCCTTGTTTTTTTTCCACAGCGTGGACACACTAACATCACATTACTACTGTGGATGGGAGCTTCCCTTTCTACTATTCCACTTTGCTGTCCTTTTCGAGTAGGCCGAATATGCCTTTTAGTAATATTAACTCCCCCCACAACTAATCTATCTTCTTTGGGGATTTTTTGAATCACCTTACCCTGCTTTCCTCTATTTTTACCAGAAATAACCACTATTTCATCATTCACTTTTATCTTAGACACTACTTCACCCCTATTTTCGTTGCTCGTTGTTCGTATAAAATAAAAATAGCCTGTCCTCTTTTTTGGTGCGAGATACAAGCAACGAGCGACTAGCAACGAATTTTAAAGTACCTCAGGTGCTAAGGAAATAATCTTCATAAAATTCTTTTCTCTAAGTTCCCGGGTTACAGGACCAAAAATTCTTGTTCCTCTTGGGTTCCCAGTTGCGTCAATTAATACTGCTGCATTCTCGTCAAATCTTACATACGAACCATCTTGCCTACGTATTTCTTTTTTTGTCCTAACAACTACTGCCTTCACTACCTCGCCTTTTTTTATTTCACTATTAGGAACAGTCCTCTTCACCGACGCCACTATTATATCCCCTATTCGAGCATAACGACGCGATGATCCCCCTAGTACTCTTATACACATTAATCTCTTCGCTCCAGTATTATCGGCAACCACAAGTTGAGTTTGAGGTTGAATCACTTTACTCCTTCTCTTCTTGCTAAAATCTCAGCTATCCGCCAGCACTTTTCTTTGCTCAAAGGTCTAGTTTCTACTACCCTTACTATATCACCTTTTCGACATTTATTCTCAGGGTCATGAACCTTTATTTTTTTCTTTTTTCTTACCTTTTTCCCATATAAGGAATGAATAAATTCACGTTTAATAAGCACTACGGCTGTCTTATCCATTCTGTCACTTATTACTTCGCCCGCTCTTTCCTTTTTTCGCTTTATTCTATTATCATTCAAGCTTTTCTCCTGCCTAATTTTATCTCTTTTTCTCGAAGTAAAGTCTTTATTCTAGATATAGTCTTTTTTATCTCTCTAATCTTGGAAGGGTTTGTCGCTTTTCCCTGAGCCGCCTCTATCTTCAAGTCAAACAACTCTCTTTGAACATCCTTAAGACGTTCATAAAGATCCTCCTTCGACAAATCCCTTAATTCTTCCACTTTCATAATTTATCCTCATGGTAAGAGGAAATAATCTTGGTTTTAAAAGGAAGTTTATAAGAGGCTAAGCGAAAGGCCGCCTTAGCTCTCCTTTTCTCTACTCCTCCAAGCTCAAATAAAACTCTTCCAGGTTTAATTGGTGCTACCCAAAAATCAGGTTCTCCCTTACCCTTTCCCATACGGGTCTCTAAAGGTTTCTTGGTAACTATCTTATCAGGAAAAACCCTGATCCAAAGACGTCCCTCATGTCCTACAGAACGAACTATGGTAATTCTAGTCGCTTCTATTTGGCGAGCGGTTAGCCACTTTGCTTCTTGAGCTATCAAACCATACTCTCCAAAGTTTAACTTTGTTCCACGGGAAGCTTTACCCCTTAGTCTACCCCTCTGGACCTTCCTATATTTAACTCTCTTCGGCTGGAGTCTCATTCTTAAATTTCTCCTCGGATAAAGTAGGCAAAATTTCTCCCTTATATATCCACACCTTTATTCCAATACATCCATAAGTAGTATGAGCGGTAGCAACTCCATAATCAATATCTGCCCTCAAAGTATGCAAAGGAATCCTTCCTTCTTTCATCCACTCTTTTCTAGCGATTTCCGCTCCAGCAATCCTTCCTTTGCAAGCAATTCTAATCCCTTGTGCACTAAATTCCATTGTCCGTGAAATAGCCTCTCTCATAGCCCTTTTCGCCGATGTTCTCCTCTCCAACTGAAAAGCTATGTTCTCTGCTACTAATTGAGCATCTAATTCTGGTCGAGTTATTTCCTGCACATTCAGGAAAATACTTCCACCTCTTATTAATTTTTCCAAACCTTCCTTGGTTTTCTCAACTGTTTCCCCTTTTCTTCCAATAATGATGCCGGGTCGAGCAGCAAAAATATTTATCCGCACCTTATTAACAGCTCTTTCTATCAAAATTTTTGAAATATTAGCTTTTTTAAATTTTTCTTTGAGAAACCTGCGGATTTTAAGATCCTCATGAAGACGTTGTGCATAATCCTTTTCCTCATACCACCTACTTAACCATCCTCTAATTATTCCTATTCTTAAGCCTAACGGATTAACCTTTTGTCCCACTGCTTAATCTCCTTTTTCCTATCCCTCAACAATTACAGTAATATGTGAGGTTCTTCGCCTTATCATATCAGCCCTACCTCTTGCTCTAGGTTTCATTCTTTTAAGAATAGACCCTTTGTCTACAAAAGCTCTTTTTACGTAAAGAGTATTGGAGGCTAACCCAAAATTATTCTGAGCATTAGCCATAGCAGACTTTAGAACTTTTTTTACCTTTCGGGCATTACCAATGCGGGTAAAATTTAAAATCTTTATCGCCTCTTCTACTTGCTTGCCCTTAATAAGATCAGTAACTCTTTTTACTTTTAAAGGAGACACCCGTACATATTTTGCCACAGCCCTCACTTCCATCTATAAACTCCTGTATCTCGTTGTTCGTATCTCTCTTTTATACTGTGGTCGAGATACGATTCACGAGATACTAGATACGAACTTACTTTGGTGATATAGTTCTTTTTGAATGGGCCCCATGATGCGTGAACTTGCGTGTAGGAGCAAATTCACCTAATTTATGACCTACCATATCCTCAGAAATGTAAACACGATGAAAATCCTTGCCGTTATGAACAGCAAAGGTATAACCTACAAAGTCAGGAGTAATCGTAGATCTACGGGACCATGTTTTAATGGGTTTCTTCTCGCCTCCCCTTCCCATCCTCTCTATTTTCTTCAACAAAGATGGCTCAACATAAGGGCCCTTCTTAATCGAACGTCCCATACTTTTCTCTCCCTTCTTCTTCGTTAGTTAATTAGTTCAACTAGTTAATTGGTTACTTTTCCCCTCACCTTAATCCTCTCCCCAAGGGGAGAGGAAATTTCTTTCACGAGATACGAACAACGAGATACGAATTTATCGCTTCTTTTTCCTTCTTTGAACGATGAATTTATCTGAGAATTTCCTCTTTTTTCGGGTTTTTCCCCCTTTAGCAGGCTTACCCTGTGGACTCACCGGATGCCTTCCTGGACCACTACGACCTTCTCCTCCTCCATGAGGATGATCTACAGGGTTCATAGCTGATCCCCGTACCCGAGGACGCCGACCTAACCATCTAGATCTACCAGCTTTGCCAATTATAATGTTTTCATGTTCTAAATTTCCTACCTGGCCTAAGGTAGCCTTACATTCCAAAGGAATCAGCCTCACTTCACTTGAGGGAAGCTTAATTTGAGCAAACTTCCCCTCTTTACTTAAAAGCTCAGCACTTGTTCCCGCAGATCGAACCAATTGGCCCCCTTTCCCTTTTTTTAACTCAATATTGTAAATGAAACTTCCTTCAGGAATCTTTCGTAAAGGAAGAGCATTTCCAGGTTTTAGCGCAGCTTCTTCACCTGAAATAATCTCATCTCCTACTTTTAAAGTCAAGGGAGCGATTATATATCTTTTTTCTCCATCCTTGTAATGGAGAAGAGCAATTCTGGCTGACCTATTAGGATCATATTCAATGGAAGCAACATAAGCTGGAACCTTTTCTTTGTCTCTTTTGAAATCAATCAGGCGGTACTTTCTCTTGGCTCCCCCTCCTCTGTGCCTTATGCTGATTCTGCCTTGATTATTTCTACCAGCTTTTTTCCCTAAACTGACAACGAGGCTTTTTTCCGATTTTTTCCTGGTAATTTCAGAAAAACTATATCCACTTTTTCGCCTCTTGCCGGGAGAAGTAGGTTTATAAATTTTTACAGGCATACCTAGACTCCTAACTCCTCAATAGCTTCCCCTTCTTTCAATTTTACTATAGCTTTTTTCCAATGGGAGCTCTTCTCTAGAACTCGACCCCGCCGTTTTCTAGTTTTGCTCCTCACATGCATAGTTCTGACATTTTCAACTCTTACTTTGAATAACTCTTCCACTGCCTTTTTGATCTCAACTTTACCTGCCTTCAGAGAAACCTTGAACACATATTTATTCTCCCTTAATAACTGCGTCCCTTTCTCTGAAACTACAGGTTCTAGAATAATAGCTTGAGGAATTTCACTCATTTTTTTAATCTTTCCACTATAATACTCAATGCTTCTTTAGTCAGGCATAGATTAGGATGAGAGAGAACATCGTACCCACAGGCAATAGAAGAAAGACAAAGAGTTAGATTTTTTAAATTGGAAGATGACCTCATTATCCTCTCATCCCATTTATCTAAAATAAGTAAAGTCTTTCCTTCTAGCCCTAATCTTTGAAGAAACTCTGCCATTTCTCTGGTTTTCCCCTTGTTAACGGATACCTTATCTAGAACAAACAAACTTCTCTCTTTGAGCCTCTTCCTTAGACTAAATTTTAAAGCTAATCGTTTCACCTTTTGAGGTAAAGAATATCTAAAACTTCTAGGTTTTGGTCCAAAAATAACTCCTCCCCCTACCCAAAGGGGTGAACGAATACTTCCTGCCCTTGCTCTACCTGTACCTTTCTGCATCCAGGGTTTCCTTCCCCCTCCTTTTACTTCACTTCGACTTTTAGTAGAAGCTGTTCCCTGCCGCCGGGCAGCTTCGTAAGCTAGGACAGCTTCTCTTAAGACAGCCTGATTGATCTCCCCCTCAAAGACATCTTTGTCCAGAGAAATTTTCTCTACTTCCTTGCCCTGCATATTATAAACCTTTACTTCCATTCTTAACCCCTAGCACCACTTATGGTCAATAACGCTCCCCTTTTCCCTGGAAGACTTCCTTTAATTAAAAGGAGATTTTCCTCCTTGTCTACTTTTACTATCTTCAAATTACAGATTGTCTTTCTTTCCGTCCCCATTCTCCCTGGCATTTTTTTACCCTTAAATACTCGGGAAGGATCGGCAGAAGCCCCTATAGAACCAGGCCGACGATGCCAGAGCTTTGCCCCATGAGAGGCAGGACCACCTTTAAAGCCGTATCTTTTAACTACTCCTGCAAATCCTTTTCCTTTAGAAATACCAACAACATTAACCAGATCGCCCTCTTTAAAAATATCTACTTTAATCTTATCTCCAACCCTTAATTGGTTAACATCTTCTACCCTCATTTCCTTAAGGTACCTTCGAGGATGAACTTCGCCTTTTTTGAAGTGCCCTAACTCTGGTTTATTAATCTGATTCTCTCTTATTTCTACAAAACCCAACTGGATTGCGTTATATCCATCTTTCTCCTTCACTTTTTTCTGAACCACCACACAGGGACCCGCCTGCACTACAGTTACAGGAACAAGAGAATCTTTATTAAATACCTGAGTCATTCCAAGTTTTTTCCCTAAAATTGCCTTCATCATAACTTAACCTCTACATGCACGCCTGTAGGAAGATTCATCCCCATCAAAGCATCTACTGTTTTAGGATTAGATTCCAAGATATCTATCAGTCTCTTGTGAACTCGCAACTCAAATTGTTCTCGGGCGTCCTTGTCGGCATGAGGAGATTTTACTACTGTAAACCGACTGATCTTTGTTGGTAAGGGAATAGGACCACAAATTTTCGCTCCTGTTCTCTCTATTGTCTCAATAATTCGCTTTACCGACTGGTCTAATATTTTATGATCATAAGCCTTTAACCTAATCCTAATCCTAATCTTCTGTTTAGGCATTCCTCCCTCCCTTTCCAACAATTCCTTGAGCTATACCAGGGGGTACCTCCTCATAATGAGAAAACTCTATATTAGGGACACCCCTTCCCCGAGTTAGAGAACGCAGCCTTGTAACATAATTAAATAATTCAGCCAATGGAATACAAGCATCAATATAACGAACTTCTCCTTCTATTCCCATGTCATAAACTCGCCCTCGCCGACTGGTAATATCTCCCATCACCTCACCTATAAAAGTCTCAGGGGTCTTTATCTCTACCTTCATCATAGGCTCTAGCAAATAAAGTCCAGCCTGTCGAGATGCCTTTTTGAAAGCGATAGAAGCGGCAGTTCTAAAAGCAAATTCAGAAGAATCTACCGGATGATAGGAACCATCGAGAAGGGTAGACTTAACATCCACTAATGGATAGCCTGCTAATGCCCCCGCTGACATAGCCTCTTTAATCCCTTTCTTTATAGCAGGAATAAATTCTTTAGGAATAGGTGCTCCTCTGGTTTTGTCTACAAAAATCTCCTCCTGGTCTTTTTTTGGTTCAATCTCAAGATACACATCGCCGTATTGGCCCTTTCCTCCACTCTGACGGATATACTGACCGCGGGCCTGGACCTTTTTCTTTATAGCCTCCTTGTAAGCAACCCGAGGTTTACCTACATTTACCCCAACCTTAAACTCCCGTTGAACTCTATGTAGAATAACCTCTAAATGAAGTTGACCCATTCCTGAAATTATGGTTTGTCCTGTTTCACTATCCTGGCGAATCTTGAAAGTAGGATCCTCCTGGGCTAGCTTGGATAAACAGATAGACAACTTATCCTCATCTAATTTTGTCTTTGGCTCGATGGCTACAGAAATTACCGGTTCGACAAACCTCATCGCTTCAAAGATTATGGGAGAGCCTTTTTCACAAAGAGAATCTCCCGTATCTACATTCTTTAGACCTATGGCTGCTCCTATCTCGCCGGCAAAAATCTCTTCTTTTTCCGTTCGATAATTAGCATGCATCTCCAGAATTCTAGCTATTCTTTCCTTTTGACCCTTTGTAGAATTATAAACAAAAGAACCAGCCTTAATTCTCCCCGAGTAAACCCTAAAATAGGTTAATCTACCCACATAAGGATCAGTTACCACTTTAAAAGCCAGACTAGAGAAAGGTTCTTCAAGAGAGGGCTTTCTCTCCTCTTTTTGTTTATTTAGTGGATTTAATCCCTCCGCGGGTAAAATATCTAAAGGAGAAGGAAGATAATCCACCACAGCATCCAACAGAAGCCGAACTCCTTTATTCTTTAAAGCACTCCCACAAAGGATGGGAACAGCCTTATGGGTCATAGTCATAGATCTTATCTCTTTCTTTATCCTCTCTACCTCCAAGACTCCTTCCTCGAGGAGCCTTTCCAGGCATTCTTCACTCTCTTCCGCTATCTTTTCCATTAAGTAATTATGCCAATGATAAGCTTTTTCTTTTAAATAAAAAGGAATTTTTTCTTCCAAGATCTTAGCTTCCAAGTCATCCCCTTCCCAGGTTAAAACCTTCATCTTTACTAAATCTATTACTCCCCGGAAATTCTCTTCCTTGCCAACGGGAATCTGAAGGGGCAAAGGAACAAGCTTGAATCTTTCTTTTATCGCCTCTAGGACCTGATAGAAATTAGCTCCTACTCTATCCAACTTGTTAATAAAAGTGAGACGGGGAATATGATAACGCTCAGCCTGCCGCCAAACTGTCTCTGATTGAGGTTCAACTCCCCCTACTCCACAAAAGATAACCACCACGCCATCCAACACCCTGAGAGTCCTTTCTACCTCTGCAGTAAAATCTACATGACCCGGTGTATCTATGATATTAATGCGGTAATCTTTCCAAAAACAGGTAGTAGCAGCGGAGGTTATGGTAATACCTCTTTCTTTTTCTTGCTCCATCCAATCCATCACCGCTGCACCCTCGTGTACCTCACCCACTTTATGAATTTTCCCTGTATAATATAAAATACGTTCGGTGGTTGTCGTCTTGCCCGCATCTATATGGGCTACTATACCTATATTCCTGATTTTATGTAAAGAATTATGTTCTTTCATTCTCAACCTGGATTTAATAATTCGTATCTCGTTGTTTGTATCTCGTATCTTGTGGATTCTTGCTTCTTTACTTTTTTCTTCACGATATACGAGAAAAATAGGATGTATTCCTATTTTTCATTACCATCGATAATGAGCAAAAGCTCGATTAGCCTCTGCCATACGATGGGTATCTTCTCTCTTTTTTACGGCTAACCCTTCCCCTCGAGAAGCCATTGTAAGTTCTTCAGCTAATCTCTCCTTCATTGGTTTACCTTTTCTCTGCCGAGTAAAATAAAGTATCCACCGAATAGCTAAAGTTTCTCGCCTTTCTGGCCTAACCTCCGTTGGTATTTGATAAGTAGCTCCTCCTACTCGCCGAGAGCGAACCTCTAAAACGGGCTTAACGTTTTCCAGGGCCCTTAAAAAAACTTCCAGAGGGTTTTTCTTCTCTCTTTTCCCTATAATATCAAAAGATCCATAGAAAATAGCTTCCGCTTTACCCCTCTCCCCCCCTTTCATTATCTTATTAATAAATTTACTTACTACTTGGCTATTATACATAGAATCTGAAGAGATAGCCCTTTTCTTTGATATTCTTCGTCTGGCCATTTAAAACTCCCCTATCCTCTCTTCTTCCCATATTTAGACCGAGCTTGTTTTCTTCCTTCTACTCCCATTGTATCCAATGTACCTCGAATAATGTGATATTTTACTCCTGGTAAATCTCTAACCCTTCCTCCTCTCACCAGAACTATAGAATGCTCTTGTAAGTTATGTCCTTCTCCAGGAACATAGGCAGTTACCATTTTCCCATTAGATAATCTAACTCTGGCTACTTTTCTCAAAGCTGAATTAGGCTTTTTAGGAGTAAGTGTCCTCACGCTAACACAGACCCCTTTCTTCTGAGGTGACCCTTGCAAAGCCAAGCTCTTGTTTTTTTTCTTCGTACCTCTGCGTCCTTTTCTTAACAACTGACTTATGGTAGGCATTGGTTATTCCTTATTTAGATTAAATCCTGTCCCTGCTGGAATTAGCTTACCGATAATTACGTTTGCTTTAAGTCCCCTAAGAGAATCTACTTGTCCGTAGAGCGCTGCCTCAGCTAAAACTTGCCTCGTTCTCTGGAAAGAAGCAGCAGACAAAAAACTCTCCTTATTTTCCTGTGCTGCTTTAGGAATAGCTAAAAGAACAGGCTTTACCGTAGCGGGCTTACCTCCTCCTTCCTTTATTTCCTTATTGATTTTCTCAAACTCTATCTTATCCTCTTGTTCTCCTGGCAGGTAACCTGTGTCTCCCGGCTCTTCTACCTGGACTTTTCTCATCATCTGTCTTATAATTACCTCAAAGTGCTTAGTGCTAATATCCACTCCTTGAGATTTATAAACCTGTTGAGTTTGATCAACCAAATATTTTTCTACAGCTCTAATCCCTTTTATACTTAAAAGAGAACGGGGATTTATACTTCCTTCAATTATCTTCTCTCCTGCTTCTACTGTTTCACCCTCAGAGACTAACATTTCTCCTTCCACTTCATAAATTACCTCTTCATCCTTTTCTCCTTTAATCTTAACAAAACTGCGCCCCTCTCTTTCTTCTATACTCACCTTTCCTTCCACTTCACTTATTAGCGCTTCTTCTCCTCTGCGCTGTCGTATAACTCCTTTTCGGGGATAACTTTTCTTTCGAGGTTCAAAAAGTTCCGTTGCTCGAGGTAAACCCTGAGGAATATCTCCACCTTTCTGAAATACTCCCCCTGTGTGAAATGTACGTAAGGTAAGCTGAGTTCCTGGTTCACCTATAGATTGTGCTGCTATCACTCCTACTGCCTCTCCCAGATCAACTAGTTTATGAACAGAAAGATCCCACCCATAACACCTTTGACACAATCCCCACTTAGCCTGACAGGATAAGGGAGAACGAATCTTCACCTTCTTCACCCCCACCTCTTCTATCTTTTGGGCGAGCTCTTCTGTAATTTCCTCATTAGAACCTATAATGGTTTCTTTAGTAGAAGGATCTATCACAGGAGAAGCAGTTACTCTACCCAATATCCTCTTTTCTAAAGGCTCCATTACCTTCCCTTCTTCAACTAAGGGCTCCATAGAAAAACCATCAATAGTTCCACAATCCTTCTCAGTAATAACGAGGTCTTGAGCTACAGCCACTAACTTGCGAGTAAGATAACCTGCATAAGCTGTTTTTAGAGCAGTATCCACCAAACCTTTTCTACCTCCGGAGGTAGAAAAAAAATACTCCGGACCAGTAAGACCTTCTTTAAAGCTAGATCTAATAGGCTCCTCTCCAATTCTTCCTTTTAACCTACCTCCTGAAAGAGGATAAAAATATTGCTTAATTAATTCCAGAGAAATATTTAACCTTCTTTTGAACACCTCATCCCAAAGTTCACGGCGATAGGTCTCCCTTATGGATCTACCCATCAAACCCCTCATCCCTATTATCTGGCGCAGCTGATCAGCAGATCCTCTCCCTCCTCATTTCCACATCAAATAAAGAGGATTAAAAGGATTACGAGACAGAGATTGAGATACCTTTCCTCCTATTTGATCAATAACCCTCATCCTCGAATCAATCACCTCAATATATCTTTCTTCCTCACTGATCTTTCCTTCTTCAGCTAATAAGTCGTATCCCTTTACCTCATCCTCTTCGTACTGTAACAGTTCTCTCTTTTCTGGTATATCAGGTACATCAGACATAGCAAAAGTTAATCCTGATTTGGTAACATATTCAAATCCTAACTTTTTCATCTCATCCAAAACCTCAACTGTGACTGCATTTCCATATTTCTTCCAAACCTTACTTATGATCTCGCCTAATTTCTCTTTATCTATAGGAAAGTTCTCGAAATCCATTCCTTCTGGAAGGACCTTATTGAAAATTACTCTTCCTACTGTAGTCTCTATCCACCCTTTCTTTAAGAACAACTTCATAGGCTGGTGAAGGGCTATTTTTCCTAAATCATAGGCAAGGATTACCTCGTCCGGACTAGAGAAAACTCTCTTCTTGGTTTCTCCTTTTCCCTCTATAGTCAAATAATAACAACCAACGGTAATATCCCGAGTAGGAGTGACCACAGGGTTGCCACTGGCAGGAGAAAGAAGATTATTACTGGAAAGCAGCAAAGTTTTTGCCTCAAGCTGGGCCTCATAAGAAAGAGGAATATGTATGGCCATCTGATCGCCATCAAAATCAGCGCCAAAAGCAGCACATACCAGAGGATGCAGCTGAATAGCATTTCCCTCTATTAAGACCGGTTGAAAAGCCTGGACTCCTAAACGATGCAGGGTAGGAGCACGGTTTAGGAGTATAGGATGATCCTCAACCACCTTTTCCAATATCTTCCAAACAAAGGAATCGGCCTTTTCTATTAAATCATTAGCCCTTTTTATAGTCTCAGCTTTACCTTCCCGCATAACTTCTCCAAGGACGAAGGGTTTAAAAAGCTCCAGGGCTACCTTTTCGGGCAGTCCGCATTGATAAATCTTTAAATCCGGCCCGGGTACGATTACTCCCCTTCCTGAATAATCAACTCTTTTGCCAAGGAGATTCTGCCGAAATCTACCTTGTTTACCTTTGACTATCTCACTTAGAGACTTAAGAGGTCTACCTCCTGCTCCTAATATAGGTTGAGAAAGTTTCTCATTTTCAAAAAGGGCGTCTACAGATTGTTGGAGCATTTTTTTCTCGTTTTGAATAATTATTTGAGGTGCACCTATTTCTAGTAGATATTTAAGACGGTTATTGCGATTAATGATCCGTCGATACAAATCATTTAAATCTGAATTGGCAAAAATTCCACTTTCCAATTGAACCATGGGTCGGAAGTCAGGAGGAATAACAGGAACAACTTTTAAAATCATCCACTCAGGTTTATTCCCTGAGTGGAAAAAACTCTCTACTACTTCTAGTCGCTTGATTAACTTTATCCTTTTTCCTTTAGTCCTTTCGGCAAATAGATTCTCCTTTAATTCTTCCCTTAGTCTTTCAATCTTTATGGCTTGCAGGACCTCCAAGATTGCTTCTGCTCCTGTGGCTGCCTTGAAACTATCTTCACCATATAGGTCCTTATATCTTTGGTACTCCTCCCCATTTAAAACCTGTATTTTCTTCAAAGGAGTCTCGGCCGGGTCTATAACTAAATAATTTACAAAATAAACTATTTTATCCAAATCATTCCTTTTGAGCCCCAAAAAAAGAGGTAGGTGATTCTTTGCATACCAGATATGGACAACTGGAGTAGCCAGTTCAATATGTCCCATTCTTTCCCGGCGAACTTTAGAAGAAGTAACCTCTACTCCACACCTCTCACACTTGACTCCCTTGTATTTCATTTTCCTATATTTACCACAGTAACATTCATAACTCTTTGTAGGACCAAAGATTTGTTCACAAAAAAGACCTCTCCTTTCTGGCCTAAAAGTACGGTAATTAATAGTATCTGTCTTCTTTACCTCTCCATAGGACCACTCCTTTATCTCCTCAGGAGAGGCTAATCTCACCTTGATCTTATTAATATCATCCATCTTCCACAATTTTTTATCTCCTACTCATCCCCTTCTTCCATATCTTTGATGGAGAAGCGTTTTCCATTTTTCCAGAACTCTAGATTCAACCCGAGCGCTTGAAGTTCTTTAGTCAGCACCTTAAAGGATTCAGGAATTTGGATTTCTAACGCATTTTCTCCTTTTATTAGCCACTCATGTAAGCTGGTTCTACCCCGCAAGTCATCTGACTTGCGGGTAAGCATTTCCTGGAGAGTATAAGCTGCTCCATATCCCTCCAAAGCCCACACCTCCATTTCCCCAAATCTCTGTCCTCCTTGTCTGGATCTACCTCCTAGAGGCTGTTGAGTGATTAAAGCATAAGGCCCTGTGGAACGAGCATGCACCTTTTCTTCAGCCAAATGAATGAGTTTCATCACATACATGTAGCCTACAGCAACCTCCTGGTGAAAAGCTTCTCCTGTTCGCCCGTCATAGAGAGTAACCTTGCCTGACCCAGGAAGATGAGCTTCCTTTAATAAATCCTTTATTTCCTCTACTTTAGGTCCTTCGAAAACAGGACAAATCATCTGTATTCCTAAAGTTTTAGCCACCAACCCCAGGTGAGTCTCCAGAATCTGGCCTATGTTCATCCTAGAGGGAACACCTAAGGGATTTAATACTACTTCCACGGGAGTTCCATCAGCAAGATAAGGTATATCCTCTTCGGGAAGTATCTTGCCAACAACCCCTTTGTTTCCATGTCGACCAGACATCTTATCTCCTATCTCGATTTTGCGCCGAATAGCCACATACACCTTCACTCTCTCTTTTACATCGACAGGCAGATCATCCTTATTTTCTTGAGAGAATATCCTGACCCTAATCACCTTACCCTTAATCCCATGGGGAAGCCTCAGAGAGTTATCCTTGACCTTTTGGGCCTTCTCTCCAAAGATGCTTCGCAAGAGTCTCTCCTCTGGGGTAAGCTTTATCTCTACCTGAGGAGTTACCTTACCCACCAGAATATCTCCCGATTTTACCTCCGCTCCGACTCTTATAATACCCCTCTCGTCTAAATTATTTAAGGCCGATTCCTCAACATTGGGTACATCTGCAGTTATTTCCTCTATTCCCGATCGAAGTTCCTTTGCCTCTATTTGAAACTCTTCAATATGTATAGAAGTAAAAATATCCTCTTTGACTAACTTTTCACTAATGAGAATTGCGTCTTCAAAATTATATCCTTCCCAGGGCATAAAAGCTACCAGAACGTTACGACCTAAGGATAACTTACCCCCACAAATGGCCGGACCATCAGCTATGAAGGCTCCTTTTTTCACTTTATCACCTTTAGTCACAATGGATCTTTGATTTATACAGGTTCCTTGATTAGACCTTTTAAATTTAGTTAAGCTATAGTTATCTATCCCTTTTGAGGTCTTTATCCTTATCCCGTCAGCATCAACATAGATAACCTCTCCTTCTCTTTTTGCTCTCACTGCACTCATAGAATTCTCGGCTACTTTCGTTTCCATTCCTGTTTGGATGAAAGCCTGTTCTGAACTTTCCAACGGCACTGCTTGACGCTGCATATTTGAACCCATCAAAGCTCGGTTAGCCTCATTATGTTCCAAAAAAGGAATTAAAGAAGTAGTAACACTAACTATCTGTTTGGGGGAAACATCCACATAGTCTACTCTTTCTTTGGGGACACTTACAATCTCTCCCCTGAACCTAGTTATAAGTTCCGATGAATTAAACTTTCCTTCCCTATCTACAGTATCAGCACCAGCAATATAGCACTCATCTTCCTCTCGGGCATCAAGATATACTACTTCCTGGCTTGCTTTTCCATCTTTTATCTTTCGGTAAGGAGTTTCCAAAAAACTAAACTCATTCACTCTGGCATAGGTAGCCAAGGAACTAATTAAACCAATATTTTGCCCCTCAGGCGTCTCTATAGGGCAGATGCGCCCATAATGAGTATAATGTACATCCCTTACCTCCTCCTTTGCTTGTACTCGTGTCAATCCACCCGGCCCCAAAGCAGATAATCTACGTTTATGAGTTAATTCTGCCAAAGGATTAGTTCGATCTAAATACTGAGAAAGAGTTCCTGTATTAAAAAAACTATTGATCGAATTTCTCACCGTTCCAATGTTAACTAGAGAACGTGGAGTAATGGTATCTGGATCTTGAATACTCATTCCTTGTTGAATTATTCTTGCTAGATGAGTTAATCCGATGCGAAGTTGATTGGCTAAAAGGTCACCTACCCTCCTCACCCTTCTATAGGAAAGATGATCTAAACTCTTTATTTCCTTTTTTCCCCTATTTAGCTTAAATAGAGACTTTATAACTCCTACTACATCGCTTAACCTAAGAATCTCTGTTTCCCAATCATCGTCCAAACCTAACTCTTTATTAAGTTGGAACCTACCTACCTTACCCAAATTGTATCTACGAGGATCACGAAAAGTTCTATCAAAAATCTCTTTGACCGACTCGAAAACAAGAGGACGACCAGGCCTGAGTTTCTGGCAAATTCTAAGAAGAGCCTCTTTCTGCGAACTAGCCCCATCTTGCGCGAAACTGTCTTCCAGAATTTTTTTGTCTTCGGGATGAGAAAACACCTTAAGAATTTGCTTGGGAGTCCCTCTCATAGCTCTTAAAAACAAGGTGGCCAGCTGTCTTTTTCCTCTATTAATGCGCATATACAAAAGATTATCTTTTATCTCAAAATCGAGCCAATTCCCTCGTTCAGGAATAATTCGTGCCCGGTAGGATATCTGTCTCCCAGAAGAAGCAGAGGTATCCTCCTCAAAAAAAACACCAGGAGAGCGCTGCAGTTGATTAACTATTATCCTCTCCGCCCCATTAACAATAAAACTTCCCCTTTCCGTCATCAGAGGAAAATCCCCTAGGTAAACCTCCTGCTCAGTCACCTCTCCTGTTTCCTTTCTGATTAAGCGAAGCTTAACGTAGAAAGGGAGAGAATAAGTCAATCCTTCTTCCTCGCATCTTTCTATAAGATATCTGGACTTATTGAAACGATACTCAATAAAATCTAAAACCACTTTCCCATTATAGCTCTCTATAGGAAAAACATTCTTAAAGACTCCCTGCAGGCCCTCTCTTTTTCTTTTTTCTGGAGGAACATCCCTCTGCAGAAAAGCCTCAAAGGAAGTTTTTTGCATCTCCAAAAGATTGGGAATCTCTACACAGGGTTCAGACTTAGTAAAATTTATTATCTTTTCCCCTATTTTTCTGTACATAAATTAATCTCCCTACTATTTTAACTCTACCTTAGCTCCTGCAGCTTCTAGAAGCTCTTTAATCTTGAGAGCCTCTTCTTTGGACACCTCTTCTTTAACAGGCTTCGGAGCCTGTTCTACTAAATCCTTAGCCTCCTTTAATCCCAGGGAGGTAAGTTTTCGTACCTCCTTAATTACCTGAATTTTTTTACTCCCCATCTCACTTAAGATTACATCAAACTTGGTCTTCTCTTCTTCTACTTCCTTCTCAGGAGATGTAGGAACTTGAGCACTGATTTGAGGGATGGCAGCTTGAACTCCAAACCTATCTTCGAGTTCCTTTATTAACTCTGTAAGCTCCAGTACATTCATCCCCTCAATTGCTTTTATGATCTCTTCTTTTTTACTCACTTCCACTTTTGGTTTGTCTACCTTTTTAACTTCTTTGATTTTTCCTTTACTTATCTCTACTTTTGGTTTATCTGCTTTTGGCCTATCTACCTTCTTGGTCTCTTTTTTTATTTCTACTTTTGGTTCATTAGTCTTCTTCTCTTCTTCTTTTACTTTTGATTTATCTACTTTTTTGACATCCTTTTTTTCTGCTGATGGTTGTGTCATCTCTAAGTCTCCTTCTTTTTCTTTTCTAACAAAATTGAGTTTAACAAACCCATTAAATTACTTAGGGGAGAGTTCAAAATTCCCAATAATCTTCTTACGGGGGACTGCATTCCTGTTAGAAGCCATGATAGGAGAACCTCTCGTGAAGGTATGTCTCCTAAACGTCTTACCTCATCACCCTTTAGAATATCTCTACCTAGAACTCCTCCTTTTATAACTAGATTGGGATGATCTAGAATAAATCCTTTAACTATCTTAGCCGAGGCTAGGGGATCTTTTTCGACAAAGATTATCCCTGTACCTCCAGAAAAAAACTGATTTAAATCATCCAGCCCTATTCTCTCTATAGCTCGATGAGCTAAATTATTTTTGACTACATAGAATCTCGCCCCTACCCCCCTTAGCATCTTTCTAAGTTCAGTTAGCTCAGTTACCTTTAATCCATGGTAATTAAAGATAAAAGAGGCCTCACTCTTTTCTAGACCTTCTCCTATTCTCCTCACTTTTTCTATCTTCGCTTGTCTGTCCATTTCACAACATCTCCAGAGTTTTCTCTACGTTTACCTTTACTCCCGGACCCATGGTAGAACAAAGAGAAATTCCCTTGATATATCTTCCTTTCACTGTGGGGGGTCTATCTTTAACCAAGGAGGTCAACAAAACCTTGAGATTGTCCCACAAGGCCTCCTTAGAAAAGGAAATTTTTCCTAGCAAAACATGTATCACCCCTGTAGCATCATTTCTATACTCGACCTTACCTTTTTTTAGTTCCTCTATAACGCTGGCAGGATCATCATTTACTGTCCCAATTTTAGGAGAAGGCATTAAGCCACGTGGACCGAGAATTCTTCCCAATTTTGCCACTATTTTCATCATTTCAGGAGTTGAGACTACAGCGTCGAAGTCTAACCATCCTTCTTCGATCTTTTCTACTGTCTCCTCTGTCCCTACATAATCCGCTCCTGTTTTTTCTGCCTCTCGGGCCTTGTCTCCTTTGGCAAAAACCAGTATTTTTACTTTCTTTCCTGTCCCTTGAGGAAGTATTACTGTTCCCCTTACTCGTTCTCCTTTTTCTTTTGGCTTTATATTGAGGGAAATAGCTATCTCTACTGATTCCTCAAATCGAGATTTAGAGGTTTCTTTAACCAATTTTATAGCCTCCAAAGGCTCATAACTTTTGTTTTTATCTATTTTTTTCTTTGCCAGAAGATATCTTTTACCTCTTTTACCCACTATTTTTCTTCTTCTATTTTCAAGCCCATATTTCTGGCTGTTCCTTCGATGATTCTCGCTGCTGAAGGAATATCATAGGCATTTAAATCCGCCAACTTAGTCTGGGCTATTTTTTCTAGATCTTTCCTCGTTACCGTACCTACCTTCTTTTTATGAGGTTCCCCCGAACCTTTCTCGATTCCAGCTGCTTTCTTAAGTAAGGAGGCAGCAGGAGGAGTCTTTAGTTTAAAAGTAAAGGATCTATCCTTATAAACAGTTACCAGCACTGGTATTAAAATGTCACCTTTATTTTTGGTCTTTTCGTTAAAAGATTTACAAAATTCCATTATACTAACACCATGCTGACCCAATGCTGGCCCCACTGGAGGAGCAGGATTGGCTTTCCCTGCCTGAATTTGCAGTTTAATATTAGCCATAATTGGTTTTTTGGCCATTAAAGTCTCTCCACATTTACATATTCTAATTCCAGAGGGGTCTCTCTGCCAAATATAGAAACCAAAACTTTAAGCCTTTGTTGTTGAGGATTAACTTCTATTATTTCTCCCTGGAAGTTAGTAAAGGGCCCTTGAATGATACGAATACTTTCTCCTCTCTCGAAAACAATACCAGGTTTAGGCCTTTTCTCTAAAAGACCTATTCGGTGCTCAATGTTGTTCACTTCTTTTTTATCTAAAGCAACCGGCTGATTTTTAGGACCGACGAAACCGCTAACTCCCGGCGTATTGCTAATGACAAACTTAGCCTCATCGCTCAACTCTGCCTCAACCAACATATATCCAGGAAAAAACTTCCTCCTATAAGTTCTTCTTTTTCCGTTCTTAACCTCGGTTATTTTTTCTTTAGGAATTAACATACGAAAGATCTTATTCTTTATTCCAAAGGATTCGATTCTTTGCTTAAGATTTGCCATTACCTTATCTTCTTGTCCAGCATACGTATGAAGAGCATACCATTTCTTACTCATGATTCTCTCATTTCAGAAAAAACTTTATAATCTGAAAAAACATAAAGTCTATACTCCCTATGAGCACAGCAAAAATAACAATAGTTATCAAAACCACGAGAGTAGACCTTATTATGCGAGGTCGAGAAGGCCAACTCACCCTTTTCATCTCTTCTCTTACTGCTCGAAGAAAAATACGTATCTTATTTATCATTCTTGTTAACTCTGTTCATTGTTCGTAGTTCATAGTTCATTGACCTATCAGCCCCTTAGCCAATTGGTTCACCATTCGTTGTTTTATCAATGAACTACGAACTCATAACTATGAACTATTTTGGCAGGTCCGGCAGGACTTGAACCCGCAACCGCCGGATTTGGAGTCCGGTGCTCTAGCCACTTGAGCTACGGACCTATTTCTCCTTATGGAGAATATGTTTACGGCAAAACCTACAGTACTTTTTAAGACTTAAAGAGGAAACTTTCTTTTCTCTAGTAGTGGTATAGTTTCTTCTTTTACACTCGGTGCAGATAAGGGTAATTGTCTGCTTCATCTCTCTTCCCTATTTGATTATCTTGCCCACTACACCCGCTCCCACTGTATGTCCTCCCTCTCGTATAGCGAACCTTAAGCCCTGCTCCATAGCAATAGTAGTAATAAGATTTATAGTTAATTTTACATTATCACCCGGCATAACCATCTCAACCCCTTCAGGAAGATTAACATCTCCAGTTACATCGGTGGTGCGGAAGTAAAACTGAGGACGGTAGCCCTCAAAGAAAGGAGTATGTCGTCCCCCTTCCTCTTTGGTTAGCACATATACCTCTGCTTCAAATTTTGTATGGGGAGTTATACTACCAGGGAGAGCCAGCACCTGACCTCTTTGTATCTCATCCTTCTCTGTACCCCGCAAAAGCACTCCAATATTATCTCCTGCTTGAGCCTCATCCAATGTTTTTCTGAACATTTCTACCCCGGTAGCTACTGTTTTCTTGATTTCATCAGACATCCCCACTATCTCCACCTGATCTCCTATTTTTATCTTTCCTCTCTCAAGCCTTCCCGTAGCTACTGTCCCCCTTCCTGTGATAGTGAAAACATCCTCTACGGCTAATAGAAAAGGTTTGTCCACTTCTCTTGGTGGCATAGGAATATAATCGTCAACTGCATCAAGTAATTTAAGTATGGGACCGCATTTGGGACACTCTTTCTTTCCGCACATACATTCAAGACACTGAAGAGCTGAACCGGAGATAATAGGTATCTCATCTCCAGGAAACTCATAACTAGACAGAAGTTCGCGTACTTCCAACTCCACCAACTCTAACAGCTCCTTGTCTTCTACCTGATCTACCTTATTTAAAAAAACCACTATGGCTGGAACATTGACCTGACGAGCAAGAAGAATGTGCTCTCTGGTCTGAGGCATAGCCCCATCAGCAGCAGAAACTACCAAAATAGCTCCGTCCATTTGTGCCGCCCCGGTAATCATATTCTTAATATAATCAGCGTGTCCCGGGCAGTCTATGTGGGCATAATGTCTTTTTTCCGTCTCATACTCTGCATGGTAAATAGAAATTGTTAAACCTCTCTCCTTCTCTTCAGGAGCAGCATCGATTTCCTCTAGAGTTTTCGGGTCAGCCCATCCCTTCTTAGCTAAAACTTGGGTTATAGCTGCTGTAAGAGTAGTCTTCCCATGATCTACATGTCCGATTGTTCCAATATTAAGATGAGCCTTGGTCCGCACAAATTTTTCTCGCGCCATCTTTTTTCCTCCTTTTTAAACTCGTATATCGTATGTAGTATATCGTGAAGAAAAAATCCCCTCACCCCTTCTCAGAAGGGAGAGGGAACTTCTCTTTCCTAACCTTACAAACTAATCTATTCCTGCGGAATCTGGAATTTCAGTACTGTTGTGCGTTTCAAAGTCTCCCTACCATATACCATATACTATATACGAAATTGGGAGCCCACGACCGGGCTTGAACCGGTGACCTCATCCTTACCAAGGATGTGCTCTACCTCCTGAGCTACATGGGCAACATTTATCTGGTGGGGAGGGATGGATTTGAACCATCGTAGGCAACGCCAGCGGGTTTACAGCCCGCCCCATTTGGCCACTCTGGCACCTCCCCCTTACCCAGCTGTAAGCTTTAAGACCTTCCAATGTGCGATAAATCGCACCGCTACTCTTTAAAAAACTTGTCACTTATAGCTTTTCTATCTTCCAGTATTGCCTGAGCAGCAGCCAATCGAGCAATGGGAACTCTATAAGGGGAACAACTTACATAGTCCATCCCTATCTGGTAACAGAACTTAACCGAAGAGGGCTCGCCTCCGTGTTCGCCACAAATGCCCACTTCCAAATCTTTATTCGTCTTGCGCCCTCTCTCTATTCCCATCTTCAGAAGTTGCCCCACCCCTTCTTGATCCAATACCTCGAAAGGGTCATCTTCCAGAATCTTCTTTTCAATATATGCAGGTATAAACTTAGCTTCTGCATCATCGCGGCTAAACCCAAATGTAGTTTGGGTTAGGTCATTGGTGCCGAAGGAGAAAAAATCTGCCTCTTGAGCGATTTTGTCTGCACAGAAAGCAGCTCGAGGAAGTTCAATCATCGTGCCTACCTTGTACTCAAACTCTACTCCTTTTTCTCTCATTATCTCTCCAGCCACTTCAATTACTTGTTTTCGGAGAAAAGATAACTCCTTCTCATTGGCCACAAGAGGAATCATTATCTCTGGATAAACCTTGACATCCTCAAGAATCAGCTCTGCCGCTGCTTCAAAAACTGCTCTCACCTGCATATTGTAAACTTCAGGAAAGGTTATCCCCAATCTACAGCCCCTGTGCCCCAGCATGGGGTTCACCTCTCGCAGGTCTACTATACGCTGGAGAATCTTCTCTTTCTCCTGGATCTTTTCCTTATCTTCGGTTTTTTCCAACTTTAACTTATTAACCTCCAGGAGAAGACTTTCATAATGGGGCAAAAATTCATGCAGGGGGGGATCAAGCAGACGAATAATAACTGGTAAACCTTCCATTTCTCTTAAAATTCCTTTGAAATCTTCCCTCTGCATAGGTTCTAATTTTTCTAAGGCTTCTTTTCTTACTTCTTCATCTTCAGCTAAAATCATCTTCTGAACGTAAGGAAGCCTCTCTTCTCCAAAAAACATATGCTCAGTTCGGCAAAGTCCAATTCCTTCTGCTCCTAACTCACGAGCTTTTTTTGCATCTTCAGGCGTATCCGCATTAGCTCTTACTCCAAGAGTTCTTATCTCATCTGCCCATCTCATAAGTTTTTTAAACTCGCTGCTTAGCTCAGGTTCGAGTGTGGGTACTTCTCCCTTTATCACTCTTCCTGCACTGCCATCCAGAGTAATAAAGTCACCCTCTTTAAAAACAAGTCCATCTACTTCAAATCTTTTCTTTTTCTCATCTACCTTTAGAGCTTCACAACCAGCTATACAGCACTTACCCATACCTCTGGACACGATAGCAGCATGCGAAGTCATCCCCCCGCGAGCAGTAAGTATTCCCTCGGCAGCAGCCATACCATGAATATCTTCAGGAGAAGTTTCTTTGCGAACCAGAATAACCTTTCTTCCATCTTGAGCTAATTCCACAGCTCTATCCGCAGTAAAAACTATTGCACCCGTAGCTGCCCCTGGAGAAGCAGGAAGACCTCTAGCAAATACTTCAAGTTCTGCCTCTGGATCGATACCTCGGTGAAGAAGCTGCTTAAGTTGACCAGGTTCTACCCTCATCAAAGCCTCTTTTTTATCGATTAGTCTCTCCTCAACCATATCACAGGCTATCTTCGCTGCTGCTTGAGTAGTTCTTTTACCCGTCCTGGTCTGAAGTAAATAAAGTTTCCCTTTCTCTATGGTAAATTCAAAATCTTGCACATCCTTATAGTGATCTTCTAATCTTTGAACAACCTCTACTAGCTCTTGATAAACCTGCGGCATCTCTTCCTTTAGCTTAGAGAAAGGGTGAGGAGTTCTTATGCCTGCAACAACATCTTCTCCTTGAGCATTAAGTAGATACTCTCCATATATCTCCTTTTTGCCAGTGGCAGGATTTCGGGTAAACCCCACCCCTGTGCCAGAATCATTCCCCATATTCCCAAATACCATTACCTGGACGTTCACGGCTGTTCCCCAGTGTTCGGGAATTTTATTAATCTTACGATAATTAACAGCCCTTTTATTATTCCATGAAGCAAAAACGGCATCTATGGCCATATTCAGTTGCTTAAAAGGGTCTTGAGGAAATTGAATACCCTTCTCCTTTTCTATCAACTCTTTGAACTCATCTACTAATCCCTTCAGATCTTGCCAGGCTAAATCAATATCTTCCTTTGCATCTTTACTCTTTTTTTTCTCTTCTATCAACTCCTCAAATTTTTCTCCCTCTATTCCCAAAACTACATTGCCGAACATCTGAACCAGTCTTCTGTAAGCATCATAAGCAAGGCGCGGGTTTTCCGTCTCTTCAACTAATCCCTCTACTGTAATATCACTTAGTCCCAAATCAAGAACAGTATCCATCATCCCTGGCATAGAAACTCTCGCTCCTGAGCGAACGGAAACCAATAGAGGATTTTGAATGTCACCAAATCTTTTTCCAGTGGCTTCTTCTACCTTATTTAAATTTTCCCTTATCTCTGTCTCTAAGTCTTCTGGATAATTATGGTGCTCTGTGTAGTAGTTGCATACTTCAGTACTGATAGTAAAGCCAGGGGGCACTCGGATTCCTAAATTAGCCATTTCAGCAAGATTAGCTCCTTTACCTCCCAGAAGATTTCTCATTTTCGCTGATCCACTGGCCTTATTTTGCGCAAAAAAATATACATATCCCCCCATTTTTTCTTTTTTACTCCTTTACCTAACTTCTTTATTTTTCTGCTATTTCTTTACTTTTTGTTATTTCTCCTTAATAATTTTCTTCCTTATTATAAATAACTTTTTTTTTATGTCAATCGTGATAATTTACCGAGGAGAGAGACTCTTTAGATACTTATAAAAGTCACTATCCGAGGTTAAAATCAGCCATGTATCCTCATCCAGAGTTTCCTTATATGTCTCTAATGTCTTTAAGAATGAGTAAAACTCGGGATCTTTATTATAGGCCCCGGCATATATCCCGGTCGCTTGTGCATCAGCCTCTCCCTTAATTTCCTGTGCCTTTTTATAAGCCTCAGAAGTGATCCTTTGCAGCTCTTTTTCTTTCCTTCCCTCAATTTCGGCCTTTCCCCCCTGACCTTCAGAGCGATATTGCTCAGCTACCCTTTTTCTCTCGGCAATCATTCGAGCATAAACTCCTTGCCTTACCTGCTCCACATAATTGAGCCTCTTAATCCTGACATCGATTAGTTCTATCCCGAATCGAGGAACACCCTCAGATGCTTCTTTCAGGATGGCTCGGCTTATCTTCTCCCGACCATACTCCACCTTACCTATAGTCTCCTCAACTTGTATGCTTAATTCCGTCTCGGCAAATTCCCTCTCTGAGTCTCTCACTAACTCATAGAGAATGTGACTGGTAATCTGATTTCTGGTAGCAGAATCAATGATATCATCGAGCCTGCCTAGAGCTGTTCTCTCAGTTCCTACTGTTTGCAGAAACTTGAGAGGGTCAACAATTCTCCATCGGGCCGTGGTATCAACCCAGATGTATCTTTTATCCTTGGTAGGAACCTGTGTAGGAAGCCCATCCCAGGCTAAGAAGCGTTTTTCGAAAGAGTTTATCTTTTGGATAAAAGGTGTTTTAAAGTGTAGACCAGGTTCAGTAATAGGCTCACCTATAGGTTCACCGAACTGAGTAATGACCACCTGCTCGGTTTGATCTACCGTATATAAGGTTCCTCCCAAAATAATCAAGCCTAAAATAATCACTACTATTATGGGAATCAATCGCTCTATCTTCATCACTTACCTCCTTCGCTCAAAGACAAAAGAGGTAATATCCCTTTCTGCTCTGAATCGATGATATATTTTGTCCCTATTTTAGGCAGAATTTCCTCCAGAGTCTCGAGATAAAGTCTTCTTCTGGTTACATCCCTGGCTTTATTATACTCTTTCCAGACAGCAAGAAACTTAGTAGCATCTCCTCGGGCTCGATTAATTCTATTCACTGCATATCCTTCCGCCTGGCTAATCGTTTTTTCTGCTTCTCCTTTTGCTCTGGGAATAACCCTATTATACTCCTGCTCGGCTTGATTAATAGTTGTCTCCTTATCCTGTTTTGCCACATTAACCTCATTAAAGGAAGACTTCACTGCATTAGGCGGATTAACATCCTTCAGTTTAACCGTGGTTATCTGGACTCCTGTTCGGTAGGTATCTAGAATTTGCTGAAGTTTTTCCTGCATCTCCAGCCCAACCTCTATTCGTCCCACTGTCAAGACCTCATCTACACTTCTGTCTCCCACTATCTGGCGCATAGCTGACTCAGAAATATCTCGAATCGTATCCTCTACATCCTTCACTTCAAAAAGATAATCAATAGGGTTTTCAATCTTATACTGAACGATCCATTCTACCACAGCCACATTTAGATCGCCGGTTAACATCAAATTCTCTTCCTCAAAGCCACCCGGAGCATAGATAGTCTTCACTCCCGCCTGTAAAGTCCTGAAACCAAATTCCTCCTTGAAAATATGCTTTACTTTAACTTTGGTTATTGACTCCACAAAAGGCAATTTAACGTGTAGGCCAGGCTCTGTAGATCGCACATATCTACCCCATCTTTTAATCACCCCCACTTCTTCGGGCCCAATTGAGTAAAAAATAGAGACCAGAATGATTATGAGGATGATTCCTACAACTCCCCAGCCAATCCACTTCCCGGGTATGGACTCGGGAAAATTAACTCCTTTTCCCTCTTCATAAGCCATTTTTACCTCCTTTTTGATTCGTATCTCGTTGTTCGCATCTCGTATCTAGTGCCCCCTCACCTGAAAAAGCACATCGTGCTTTTTCTCTCTCCCCCTCTTTTCGTTTGGTTCGCTGGTTTCGTTATTTTCGTTGGTAACTCCTCAAATTCTTTTATCTTCACCTAACGAAATTAACGATATTTGGAACACGCAAGACACATCACGAACAACGAGCATCGGGATACGAATTTAACCGCTCTAGTATATCATATCCAAAAACAAATGCAAGCACGGCGCGTTCATCGGCCTATATCGGCGGCATGCATATGCTTGGCAGCTCTTATAAAGTAGACTACACCAGTGAGGATGGCATGAACCATCATGGCAAATAGGGAATATACGGGTAGGCCAAGAATCACACCGATAAAGATGTAGATAGTGTAGATATTTCTTCTTCCGTCAAAGCGTCTAAAAGCCCGGTCAAAAGGAGCATAATCTGCCAGGGGAGTCTTCATAACGGCTCGAAATTGCATGGAGCAGTGTCGGTTAAAGGCATCAAAAAGAATCATTATCAGGCAGAGCTTGAGAGGTAAGAAAGATTTGGTAAGCATGAAAATGGCCCAGGAAAAGGCTATATACCAGGACACTTCATAAAGAGTGTCTAAGGAATGCTCAAGATTTCCCACCTTGGTAAACATACCCTTGGCTCGTGCCTGTTTACCATCCAGTCCATCCATAATATTTACGAGGAAGGTAAGAAGGGAAGCAGCCAGAAGATAGCCTTTTAAGAAAAGAAAGGTTATGAAAAAGGCAAGCGCATTGGTAAGTATGGTTATTTGATTAGGAGTGAGAGGTAGCTCAGAAAGATACCAGGTAATCTTATTCTCTATAGGACGGTGAACGTACCAGGCCATAACATCAAGAGTTCTTTTCTGGGTTTCTCCGATAAGCTTTTTCTTGGCTACTTTTAGATCCTCTTCTGAGGCTATACGGTACCAGAAAGGTTTGACAACTCTACGCAGTTCCAAATCATAAGAGGCGGTTTGAGAGATATCCAGACAGTCAGCCTGAGTGCGCCTGGGTAGATCATTGAAAAGGGTAAACCATTCAGCTTTCTCTGTATTTCTGGGTCCAGGGAGTTGATTCTTTTTTCCGGAGTTCTGATTCTCTTCCTCCAGCAACTTATCTCTTAATTTAAGTAGAACCCTCTTGCGGCAAACCCCCATTCCGGTATAAACTTTGTTCCAGTTATCTAAATCATTGCCTATGCGCTCGACTTTTCCATCTCTAGAGAAAACTTTAGGAGAGTGAGTAAGGCAACTGCCTTCTGGTTGGCTGTCGCAGCAAAGGGTGGTTTTTTTGCATTGCAAGAGAACTCTAAGGAGGTTGAGCTCAAAGACACAATGGCTATCAATGAGCAAGAAGAAATCATCTTTCATCTCTTTTTGGAGAGAAGAGATTGCCCGGCTCCACTTCTCTTTTTCCACAAACTTCAACCTCATCCCCAGATCTTTGAGATTTTTTATTTCCCTTTTTATCTGGTCATTGTTCTCCTTAAGGAGAACAATGACCTCTCTTATCTCCACTGTCCTTAGAAGATATAGAGTTCTCTTTAACAAGGGAAGGCCGCAGAGTTTGAGAAAAGTCCTTGACTGTGATTTCTTAGGTTTAGAAACCGGCCCCGCACCAATAATTATTGCCCTCATCTTCTCTTTATTCCCTTTTTTTCAAAAGCCTTCTTGCTTTGGCTATGTCCTGGTGGGTGTCCACATCTAACCAGAATCCACCACATATGTCAAAAACTTTAGCAGAGAATCTTTTGGCAAATCTCTTCTTAGCATCATCCCATTCCTCTTTACCTTCTTCTACTGTCTCCCTCAATACAGGAAAAATCTTTCTTGAACAGAGGAACAGTCCGCAATCAAGGGCATTATATGGAGCTAGACCCTTACCTATTCCTTTAATTCTACCATCTTTAATAAGAACCCTGGTAGCATCTTTGGGATCAGCGAACCTCGGGCGAGAATCCACCACACAGACAAGGTCGCCCTGGCAGGATAAAAGACCCAAGAAAAGTTTCGCCTCATAGATGTGATCAACCATACTCAGAAGAAAGCGCTCTTTGAGGTAATCCTCGGCACAAAGAATAGAAACCCCATTGCCCCGATAAAATTGAAGATTTTCCACCCAGGTAATCTGACAATTTTGAGTAAATTCTTTGTTTTTGAGATGATTTTTAACCTTTTCCGCCTCATATCCCACCACGATGACAATTTCTCTTATACCCAGACTGGTAAAGGTAAGAATTGTTCTTTCCAGAAGCGAAGAGCCGGCTATTTTAATTAAAGGCTTGGGAATGGCTAGTTTTGTTCTTGTTCCCTTGCCGGCGGCTAAAATTACCGCTTTCATCTTTCAATTTTTCCAGAAATGAAGTCCTCTACCATTTTCTTTGCTTCTGAGTCTGAATATTGAATGGGAGGATGTTTCATAGTATAGGCAGAGATAGAAGTTAGTGCTCCGCTCGTACCTCTATCTAAGGCAACCTTACAGCATCTGATAGCGTCTATAGCTACACCAGCACTGTTAGGTGAATCCTGGACACTGAGCCGCAGTTCAAGATCAAGAGGTGCATCGCCAAATTTTCTTCCCTCCATTCGGATAAAACAGATCTTGTTGTCATTTTGCCAGGGAACATAGTCACTGGGTCCGATGTGAATATTTTCAGGGGGAAGTGGTTCATTCAATTGAGACTGCACGGCTTCTGTTTTAGAAGTCTTTTTGGAAGAAAGCCTTTCTCTGGCAACCATATTTAAGAAATCGGTATTTCCCCCTGTATTAAGCTGATAGGTACGATCTAATTTTACTCCTCGGTCAGCAAATAATTTTGCCAGAACACGGTGAGTAATGGTAGCGCCCAACTGCGCTTTTATATCGTCACCTACAATAGGAAGTCCTCTCTCCTCAAATTTTCTTGCCCATTTCTTATCAGAGACGATGAATGCAGGTATGCAGTTTACAAAAGCTACTCCTGCATCCAGGGCTGCTTGAGCATAAAACCTGCTTCCTTCCTCTGAACCTACCGGCAGATAGTTGACCAAAATCTCGGCTCCGCTTTTCTTTAATTCCTCGACAACTTCACTAGGAGCCTCCTCTGCTTGACGAAAGGCTCTCTCTTCTGAATATTCTTTCATATGTCCAGCCACTCCATCTAACACCTGGCCCATTTTCACCGTTACCCCACAGTGAGGAACATCTGGACAGAATACCATTGTACAATTTGGCTTAGCAAAAATAGCCTCGCTTAAATCCCGACCTACTTTTCTTCGGTCAATATCAAATGCAGCCACTGCTTTGACGTCACTCAATTTGTAACCGTCGATCTCAGAGTGCATCAATCCAATCACTTCTTTTTTGTCTTTGTAGTATTCTATACCTTGAATCAGAGAACTGGCACAATTTCCTACTCCGACAATAGCAATTCGTATTTCACTCATTCTTACCTCCAATGAAAATTTTTGACTTATCTGGGACTATGAGTTTACCCGCAACTAGGGGAGAGTTCCTTTTTTGAATTTCGAGAATAAAATAAAAGGTGGGGGTTTATCGTAAGGGCAAGTTTGTTTTCTAAAAATTTCCCCTTTTCTTACCATATTATAACCTAACCTTTCAATCTTCAATAGCGATATATGTTACTCTAGATATTATGACCATGATACTAATGTAACATTAATGTAACTATATTATTAAAATTCGGATTGTCAAGTAACGGGTAAATCTCTTTTTTCAGAGGTTCTCTTAACGCTTCTCTCTTGACTTTTGCCAACCTGTGAAATAGAATAAAACCAGTTTAATTAAAAGGTGAAAAAATGAATCTTAAAGAAGAGATTCTAAAAATAGCTAAAGAAGCGAAAATTGCCAGTCAAGAGCTAGCTAATCTATCTTCTACAGTAAAGGATGAGGCCCTATTAAGAATGACTGAACTCATCAAAATAAATAAAGAAAAAATAAAAGAAGAAAACAGTAAAGATGTAGCTCTGGCTAATGAGAAAGGATTGTCAAAGGCCTTAATAGACAGGTTGACTTTAAATGATAAACGAATTACTGGGATGCGGCATACTCTGGAAGAGATAGCCAGGATGGAAGACCCCATAGGAAAAATAGAGAGCATGCAAAAAAGACCCAATGGACTCCAAATTGGCAAGGTAGTTATTCCCTTAGGAGTGATCGGTATTATCTATGAGGCACGGCCCAATGTTACTGTGGATGCGGCTGGACTTTGCCTGAAGGCGGGCAACGCTACTGTCTTGCGAGGAGGCTCAGAAGCTATTTATTCTAACATTATTTTGGCTGACCTTTTAAGAGAAGCTATACAAAAGGCAGGACTGCCCTCAGGATCTATTCAACTGATAAAAACTACTGACAGAGAAGCAGTGATGGAAATGCTCAAATTGGATGAGTATATTGATGTAATTATTCCTCGCGGGGGAGAGAGTTTGATTCGAGCAGTTACAGAAAATTCTACTATCCCTGTAATTAAGCACTATAAAGGTATTTGCCATACCTATGTCGACGAAGAGGCAGACTTAGAAATGGCTGAGAGAATCTGTTTTAACGCTAAAGTGCAGCGGCCGGGGGTTT
>DAOWIY010000015.1 GCA_030640665.1 Clostridia bacterium | reverse complement strand
TGTTTCGTCATAGTCTATCCTCCTTCATATTATTTTAAGAAGAAGGATAGCATATCTAATCTGTCTTTTAAGAAAGATCTAACCTGTGGATATAGTGCACTTTTAAATTTTAATTAGTGCAATTTTAATTTTTATTTCACAAATTTTGCCCCACCCCTTGACAGATAAATAAAATGTTATATAATAAACTTACTTACATAAGGTTAGTAAGAAAGTTTGATTCCGAAGAAATAGGCTTGAAAATTCAAACTTTGATTCTGAAGGAATAGACTTTTTTTAGCAAACCTGCTTATTTTTCACCTCCTTCAGGATCGGGAAAAAAGGGAGAAAATCAAAAAATGAGAAATTTTACTATGAAACCCGAGCACATTAGCGTCCATAATAGGTCCATTCTTTTGGAACTCATCCGAAGACAGGGGCCAATCTCCAGAGCTGAAATCGCCAGAAAGACTAACCTCAGTGCACCTTCAATCACAAGAATAGTAAAAGATCTAATGGCAGAAGGATTAATCAAGGAAACAGGTATTGGGGATTCAAGCGGAGGAAGAAAACCTTATCTTTTGGAATTTAATGCTAACGCCAAATATATAGTTGGTGTAGAGTTAGGCGAAACATATTCGGTTTCAGTCTTAACTGATTTAGAAATTAATTATCTCTCCCGCGAGAAAATCGCTATGAAAATGATTGCAGAAGTTGATAAGGTAATAAATCTCCTCCTTGAATCAATTAGAGGGCGAATAAAGCAATCTAAAGTGGATAAGGGAGATATCCTCGGAATTGGCATTGGAGTTCCGGGAACCTTAGATACTCAAGCGGGAATAATAAAGTTTTCCCCAAATTTTGGCTGGAAAAATGTTCCTATAGCGCAGATTATCGAAAAAGAGCTGGGTATATCTACATTTATCGATACCGGTGTCAGAGCTATGACCCTTTGCGAGAGGTGGTTCGGGGCAGGCCAGGGGATAAAGAACTTTGCTTGCGTTATTGTGGGAACGGGTATAGGAGCAGGATTAATAATTAATGGAAATCTATATAGAGGCTTTGAAGAGGCAGCGGGAGAGATTGGGCACACTACTGTTCTACCCGAGGGCCCTAAATGTAAATGTGGGAACAGAGGATGTCTGGAGACATTAGCGGCTGGCCCCAGTTTAGTGAGGCGGGCCCTGGCTCGCATAAGTGAGCATCCCAATTCTTCATTGGCTGACGTATTGAATAAAAATAAAGGGAATATAACGGCGGATATGGTCATAGAGGAAGCCAAAAGAGGCGACTCCCTGGCCTCCGAAATTGTCCAGGAGGCAGGTCATTACCTAGGAATCGGAGTGGCTAATCTCATTAATATTTTTGCTCCCGAAGCTGTAATTATAGGGGGATGGGTAGCTGAACAGGCTGGAAAACTATTCCTTGAAGCAGCCAGGGAAACCATCAAAAATAGAGTCTTTATGCTTTCACCTGAGAAAATCAGAATATTACCTGCGTCTTTGAAGGACAATGATGTAGCTATTGGTGCGGCGACTCTTGCTCTGCAGCAATTGAGTATCCCACTGAGTAAAGCAACTGTGAGAATATGATACTACACTCTGTGGCTTTCAAAGCAAGGAAGATCATACCCTTTGCTTTCCCACAGAAAGGAAGGGACTCTGAGAATTTTCTCTTTTTGAGAAGTTGCTGTGTTCTAAAAATTTTGAAGTTTAGGTACAAGGCATATAAATTAAAATAGGGTCTTGGCCAAATTTGTTGCAAAATTATATTTACGAGGAGAGGAGGTGATGAAGAAAAAAAATAGCGAACAAAAAGAAAAGGTAATGTCAAAAGTTTCATGAAAACAAGGAGGTAAAAATGTCTTTTAAGCGTTTTGTTGGATTGACCGTATTGTTGGTGGTTGGGGCCATTCTGACAACAACACTAGCAGCATTTGGCGCATCAATTGATTTCTGGATTTATGAGCCTAGTGGCCCTGCCGGCGAAGCCTTAGAGCAGCTTAGAGCCGATTTTGAGGCTCTTTCTCCGGGTAACACAGTAAATATCATACCAATACCGAAGGGTGATTTCAACACCAAGTTGAACACTGCCATCGCGGTTGGAGAGGTACCAGATGCATCATACCTGGATCAACCGCTAGTGGCTCAGTTCGTTGAGGATGGACTGCTTGATCCTGTTCCAGAGGGCCGGATTGACGAATCCATATTCTATCAGGGGGCCCTTAATACCAACAGGGTTGAAGGTATATTGTATGGATTACCTCTCACTCAGACATGTACAGCCATATATTACAACAAGGATCTTGTGCCTGATATTCCTGAGACATGGGATGAACTGATACAGGTAGCTGAGGAAGTTTATGACCCTGATAAACAGATTGCTGCTTTCGGTTTTAGTTGGGGCCATTATGGCGGCGGCTGGGGTGCTTGGCTGTGGCACTCTTTTGTGGCAGCGTCTGGCGGCCAACTGCTAGATGAGGAAAACCAGGTTGTAAGCTTTGCTGAGCAGCCAGTGATTGATGCACTGCAGCTATGGGTAGATCTTCTGGCTTATTCCCCATTTGAGGTTATCGAGAGCGAGAACAGTTTTCAAACAGGACATGTGGCTATGATGATCTCCGGACCCTGGGAGATAGGAGGCTTACGCGAGAGTTGGCCGGACCTAAACTGGGGTGTGGCGCTAATTCCTAGGAAAGCTGAGGCTGACTTCGGAACTAATATTGGCGGTGATAACGGTGTGGTTTACGCTGCTTCTGAGAATAAAGGATTGGCATGGGCATGGCTCAAATTTCTAACTCTAGCTGAACCTAATGTCGTTCTAAGCCGAGATGTCATGGGTAACTTTCCCATTAATCTAACTGTTGCCAAGGGCGACTGGTTGGCTGGTGATGAAGCTCTAGGTGCCTTTATGGAGCAGATGAAATACGCTCAAACACGTCCGAGGGTGAAAGAATGGCTCAAGATCAATGATGAGATTTTAGGTGCAGCTCTCTCTGAAGCACTGGGAGGCGAGAAAACTCCTACAGAGGCTCTCAATGATGCTGCTGAAAAGGTAAAGCAGCTTCTGGGTTGGTAAACTGGAAGAATCATGGTTAATATGCTAGTATATGGAGAGGGGGGACAACCTCCCTCTCCAATTTTTTTCTGAGAAAGGAGCAATCTATGATGTTCAGAGATACTTTGAAGATAGTCTATAACCGTTACTTAAAAAAAATTACCATGAGCAGTTTTCGACATGGTGAGAGCCTCATTGGTATCTTGTTTGTTACCCCAGTAGTTCTTTACTTTCTCATATTCTTACTCTATCCGGTCCTAGGAGCTCTATATTACAGCTTCACTGAGTGGAACATGCGTACGCGCCCTGTATGGGTCGGGCTATGGAATTATAAGCACTTACTATTCGACCGTATCAATTATCCTTACTTCTGGCACTCTTTAGGAGTTACAGCGAAATACACAGGAATTGCAGTGCCACTTTCGTTTGTTACGGCATTGGTGCTCGCATTATTGATAAATGCCGTACAGCGTGGGCAAGATTTTTTCAAAGTTGCTTTCTATTTACCAGTAATTACTGCTGGAGCGGCGGTAGCAACAATGTGGCGGTGGATTTACGATCCGCTATATGGCTTGCTTAATATAGGATTAAAGGCAGTGGGGTTACAGCCCCAAAGGTGGTTAGGGGAGCCGCGTATGATTATTCCGGCTTTGGCAATCATATCTGCTTGGCAGTGTGGATTTGCAATGATCGTTTTCTTAGCAGGTCTAGCGAGCATTCCTTCACGTCTCTATGAGGCAGCAGAAATTGATGGTGCGGGAGCATGGCAGAAGTTTCGCTACATTACGTTACCCATGCTCAAACCCACCACGTTTTTCTTACTGGTCACAGGACTAATTGCAGCATTTCAGGTGTTCGACATTGTGTATGTGTTATTTAGAACTGGAGGTGGAACTATAGGTGGCCCTGGGCAGGCAGGTCTCACCTATGTTCTTTCTCTTTTTGATCATGCTTTTCGTTACTATGAAATGGGTATAGCATGTGCAATGTCATTTATACTGTTCGTGATTATTCTTATTGTTACCTGTTTACAATTTCGCTTTGTACCACAAAGCTACGAATAGGAAGTTTCCATGGTTAGATTATCAAAATATTGGCTTTGTAAACGACTGGTGCTTTATATAGCGCTCTTGATAATAGCGATCCTTATGGTCTCACCTTTTGTGTGGATGATTTCAACGTCGTTAAAAAATGGCCCAGATGTTTTTACACCTATTCCGACTCTCTTTCCAATTAATCAGAAGACGGGAAATATCTATGTGACATTGGAAAACTACCACTATGTGCTCGTGAAGAAAGGTTTTGCTATAGCGTTTTTTAACAGTCTCATTGTGGTGGGGATTGTTATTCCTCTAAAGCTTTTCTTCGATGCGCTTGGGGGTTATGCTTTTGCACGAATCCCCTTTCCCGGTCGAGACAAGCTTTTCCTTCTGCTTCTAAGTTCGATGATGGTTCCGGGTATTGCTCTGCTGATACCCCGTGTGTATATAACTAAAGTTTTAGGACTATATAATTCGCTGTGGGGACTCATCATACCCATGTCCGTATCGGTCTTCGATGTATTTTTACTTCGTCAGTTTTTTCTTACTTTGCCTCGTGAGTTGGAGGAAGCGGCAATGATAGATGGTGCAAGTCGTTTACGTATTTTTATCCAAATAATTCTACCTTTATCTCGGCCTGTTCTGGCTGTTGTCACCATAACCAGCTTTATCTGGCACTGGAATGACCTAATCTGGCCTCTGGTGATTATTAATACCCCATCACGCTACACCTTGCCTCTTGCTTTGGCATTGCTGACCAGCGGCCAATCTCACAAACCGCACTTGACGATGGCAGGCGCAGCCATTGCCACTATACCCATACTTATTGTCTTTCTAATTTTCCAGAAGCATATTTTAAAAGGCATTGCTTTGACTGGATTGAAGATGTAGGGGGATTTATGGGTAACCAGATTAAGGAGATTCACATTGAAGGTGGTAAAATTATCATGCCAGGCTTTCTCTGGAGTTGAGCGAAGTTTTTTGGGTTTTCAGAACAAAATCAAAGTTCAGGGAGAAGCTCGTTTCCTTGTCACTGCAGAGTTTCCTTACTACAGACTCCGCCCAGAAGACTGGCCTGAAAGATTAGATATGGTAAAGGCAGTTGGGATAAATATTCTAACTTTCTACATTCCCTGGAATATCCATGAACCTCTATCTGGGAAACTCGATTTTGATGGGAGAACGAGGCCACAGAATAATCTAACTCTTTTCCTCTCATTGCTAAGAAAGAGGGAAATGTATGCCATAGTCAAGCCAGGGCCATTTATATGTGCAGAAGTACGCCATGGCGGAATTCCAGATTGGGTCACATCTCTATATCCCGATATAGTTATGAGGTCCTCAAGTGGAGATATAGTTGGATTCAGACAAGATGGGCTGCCCTTGCCTGCATATTTAAACCCGGATTATGTCTTGCAGGTTAAAAACTGGTATGATATGTTGTCTGAAACAGTTATAGTTCCCAACCAGTACCCAAATGGTCCAATGATAGCAGTGCAGATAGAAAATGAGATTCCATACAGTACAATTGAGCTTGCAAGCCCATTTTCCTGGGGATATTCCGTATCCACTGTTTCGCTTTACAGAAAATGGTTAAAAGAGAAATATCACTACATCGCCGAGTATAATTTAAAACACATTCCACAAATCACGGATTTCAAGGATATAAACCCTCCTGCTAGATGTCCAAAATGGTCTCTTTCAGGTGCAAAAACGTGGTTAACCTACCAGGATTGGGCACAGTTCAAGTCATTTTACACAGTAGAAGTCCTCAAAACATATTCATCGATTTTAAGAGATAGCGGTGTGACTTTACCCTTTTATCACGATATTGTCATATTAGATGATGAATCGCCTGTTAATTATGATGAGATGAAAAGGGCAATGTATATCGGCCCAAATTATTGGCTTCCCTCCAATCCCATGGATGATGAACAGTCGTATTTTTACGCCCTCCAGCGCATCCTTATAGCGAATTCCGTGAACAATGGTTACTCTTATGTTCCTGAGATGAATTGGGGATGGGAGAGTGGCCAGAAGTATGATTTTCTTGCCAGATGTCTGCTTCACGAGCTTTCGGGGTTCAATGTGTATCCCATCGTTGATGCAGCTAATGCTGGCACTCTGAATGGGGCAAGATATTCCAATAATCCTGAGCCCTATCCGGGAAGTGCCCCCATAGATGTCAATGGCATACCATCCGATGCTTACTATTATTTAAAAAGACTAATGACATTCCTTAAAGCTATCGATTTGAGGTTTTCACAATCTTGCAAGAGTGCCGAAATCGCTGTTGGCTACTACCCTCCATACAACTATCCAAGAGCCTACACATTCTGGACAAATGAGCCAATATCAGCTTTTAAGGAAGTTTTCAAAGAGGAGATAGATGAAAATAAAAGTTTGTTTTATATCATAAAAACATTTTCTAATCATAATGTCAGTTTTACAGTAGTTAACCTGAACCACGCAATACTCGAGGATCTTCAGCAATATCGAATACTTCTTATCCAATCCTATAAATATATGGATAGAACAACATTGGTTAAACTTCTTGATTATGCAAACAATGGAGGGATACTTCTTATGGGGCCGGAGTTCCCCTCATTAGATATAGATATGTCCCCTCTCAAAGACTTTCCTATCTTAACAAGATGTACAGAAATTATAAAGGAAAAAGAGGTGAATCGGCCAATCTCTATAAGATGGAATGATGAGGAATTAAAAATAGCAGGACACTTGAATTACTTTGCCAGTAGTAAGAATTCCAGAGTGCTAGCTCAGGATAGAGATGGCCCATATATCTTACAGCTCGCATATGGGAGGGGCCAAATTATTTTGGTTGGCTTTAACTACTATCTGAGGTCTGAGGATAATTACAAGCTCTTTAAGAGTCTCTTTGAAAAGTTCAACATCGTTCCATATTGTTGCTGGATATCTGAAGAGAACTCAAAGATAAACGTTTTCAGGCGTACAAGTAAAAACGAGACATTTCTTTTTGTGACTAACCTCTCTGAAGATAACAGGGTAGTTGAGATAAACTATCTGGATGAACTTGGAAGAACCAGGAAACTATGGGTATCAGTAAGAAGCAAGGGGAATTCAATAATTGAAATAAAGAAGGGACATATAGTATCTGCTGCTCTTCAGGGAAATGGCAGTTGTATCCTTCGTACAAACTCTTCAAGTATTACCGCAGAAAATATGGATGAATTTATCTTTGCTAAAACTGATAAGGAAAAGTACCTTATTGTCGGAGACAGGGATGGAAAAGTAAGACTTCAGAGCTCCACACTTCAGCCAAATATCTTGGTTAGGAGGGGCGATGGAAAAAGTGTGGGGAGGTATCTTTCAGATACAGAGCTGGAGTTTAAGTATTCGCCTCACCAGGAGCTTAATCCTTATGTTCTCATTGGATGGTAACAACTTTACTATCCGCTAAACGCTATACGCTAGCTAGAAAGGAGGATAAAGAAAATGACCTATGGACACTTTAGCTCTGATGGAAGAGAGTATATCATAACTGACCCTAATCTGCCTCGGCCCTGGATAAATTACCTTTACAACAGCGAGTATTGTGCAGTCATCTCCCATACGGGTGGAGGATATAGTTTCTTTAAGGACTGCCGCACTACCCGCCTTACTACCTGGAATCCGGAGAACCTATATACTGATCGGCCAGGGCGTTATATCTTTCTTCGAGATAATGATAGTGGCCGATACTGGTCTTTAAACTGGCAGCCTATCTGCCCGGAGAAACAGGATTTTCAGTGCCGCCATGGGCAAGGATATACCGTGATTAAATCCAGGGTGGCAAAGATAAGAGGGAAGATAACCTACCTTGTTCCCCGAGATGAGCCATGCGAGCTCTGGCAGGTAAGTATCAAGAATGAGGATACTAAAGAGAGAAATATTAGCGTTTTCTCCTATGTTAATCAGATTTTAGGAGATTTTCAGCTAGAGCTATTATTTAAAAATATATTTGCTTTGTATAATGAAGCTGACTTTGATACGGAGCTAGAGGCTATTATAGCCCAGAAGCATACATGGGGTTGGGAGCGAGCTTTCCCTTATATAGGGTTTTTTGGTTCAAGTGCCCCGGTAAGGGGGTATGATTGCCGCAAAGAGGCTTTCTGGGGTAGATACGAGAGAGCCAATCGCCCAGAAGTCCTGGTAAAGGGAAGATGTACTAATAGTAAGGCCTATGGTGAAAATATGGTCAGTTCTTTAGAGCATAATTTTAAGCTTAAACCCGAGGAAGAGATTAGTTTTACCATTATTATGGGTCTGGCAAAAGAAAAAAGAGAAGCGGCGCGGCTGCTTAAAAAATATAGAGACCCAAATGAGGTTAAGAAAGCCTTAAAGAAAATTAATCACTTCTGGCAAGCTTTGATGGAAAAAGTAGTTGTGGAGACTCCAGACCCAGATTTTGACCGAATGGTCAATATCTGGAGTAAATATCAACTATATACGGCTAATACCTGGAGTCGTTCTCCTTCCTATTATCATGAAGGAACTGGTGGGCGGGGATATCGGGATTCCTGCCAGGATGCTGAAGGCATCCTTTCTCTTGATGCGGCCTATACAAAGAACAAACTGAGAACCCTGGCTACAATGCACTTTAAGGATGGGCACTGTGCTAGTGGGTGGTCAGATGACTATGGTCCTTTTACCGACAGTCCACGGGCAGATCATCCCGTTTGGTTTACTTATACCTTAGTCAGCTATGTTAAGGAAACAGGGGATATAGATTTTTTACGCGAAAAGATTAGGTGGCTGGATGGAGGAGAGGGAACTATTTTTGAGCATACTCTGGCTAACTTGAGTTACCTCTGGAAAAACCGAGGGAGACATAAAGTTCCTTTAATTGGAATTGCCGATTGGAATGATGCCATTGATATGGCTGGCAGGAAGGGCAAGGGGGAAAGTGTATGGCTGGGAATAGCCTTTCACCGAAGCCTCCTCTATGCTGCCCAGTTAGCACACTTATTGAACAAAAAAGAGGTAGAAGAAGAGCTTTTAGATAAAGCCAGCCAGATGAAAGAAATTCTAAACAGTCCACTGGGATGGGATAAAGGCTGGTATCTGGCAGGATATAATGATGAGGGAGAAAAATTCGGAGCCTCCGAATGCAGAGAAGGCAGGATTCACCTCAACCCCCAGACCTGGTCCATTTTAGCCAGGGTAAGCGAGGGAGAAAGAGAGAAAAAAGTCCTGGCGGCCATAGATAAACATTGTGATACCAGACATGGCCCGGTCTTGCTTCATCCTGCTTATATTACGGTGGATATCAGTCTGGGTCGAATTACTAAGTTTGCTCGAGGCATCAAGGAGAATGCTGCTATTTTCTGCCATGCGGTGGCCTTTAAGATCGTCGCTGACTGTATGGCCGGCCGAGGAGATAAGGCTTATCAGTCTTACTCTAAGATTCATCCTATGAAACAGCCAAATTATGAGGTTTATAAAGCAGAGCCCTATGTCTTTGCCGAATATTTAGTTGGCCCAGATCATCCTTATCTTTTTGGAGAGGGAGCCTTCACCTGGATTACGGGGACTGCAGCCTGGATGTATCTGGCAGCTACGGAGTGGATTCTGGGCGCTCGGCGAGAGTTTGAGGGATTGAGAATTGATCCCTGTCTACCCCGCTCCTGGCATAAATGTAGGATAAAAAGAGCCTTCCGTGGAGATGTATATAACATTCTTATTAAGAATCCAAAAGGAGTAGAAAAAGGAGTAAAGAAGCTGATAGTAGACAGAAAGGAGATAGAGGGTTCTATTATCAAACCATTTGGCGATGGAAAGACACATAATGTTCAGGTAATTATGGGATAGGAAAGGAAAAGAGAAATGGCAAGTGGGAAAAAATCGGTTAAAGAGATAATTGACTACGATGCTAAAAGCATGAAAATCCATGGAAAAAGAGTTATTCTCTACGGAGGAGAGATCCATTATTTTCGTATTCCCTACCAGTTATGGGAAGATCGGCTAATTAAGATGAAACAAGCCGGCTGTAATTTTATTAGCACTTATATTCCCTGGAACTGGCATGAGCCTGAAGAAGGAAAGTATCTCTGGGATAAAGGAAGAGACCTGGACCTTTTTTTAAAACTTTGTCAAAAACACCGGCTTTATGTAGTCTTAAAACCAGGACCTTATATCTGTGCGGAGTGGGACTTTGGAGGATTTCCTGACTGGCTCCTAGCTCGAGATATTAAACTTCGCCTGCCCGATAATGAATACCTTTCTTTAGTAGAAAGATGGTTTAGGATAGTAGCCAGGATAATAAAACCTCATCTTATTACCAGAGGGGGAAACATAATTTTATTTCAGGTAGAGAATGAATACGACCATTTAATAGAGGAGGGTGATCTGGCGCTCTCTGAAAAAGAGGCTCTCAGGTATTTAATGTGTTTATTAAAGATTACTAGAAGGTGCGGTATAGATATTCCTACTTTTACCAATGAAGGAAGTTTTATTCGAGGAACAGAGATTATCGATACCCGAACTTTCTATCCCAATATTCCCTGGATCTGGCTCTGGGAGTTTGATTACTTTGAGCGGCTCATCGAAGAATCCAGGAAAGAGCAGCCAGATAAACCTATCTTAGTCTTAGAACTAGGAACTGGTTGGTTTGCTCAATTTGCTCAACCCTTTTATGAGGGACCCTGGGAATTGCTTAATGCAGCTTTAAAGAGTGTCTTGATTCGGGGCGCTTCTTTACTGAATATGTATATGTTTACAGGGGGCACTACTTTTCCTTATTGGGGATGTAAAGGTGATTTTGGAGGAATAGGTTCTACTACCACCTTTGACTTTGGCCGTGCTCCTATTCGAGAGTGGGGAGAATTGGATGAAAAATATTATCTAGCTCGAACAGTGGGGCTATTTTTAAAAAGCTTTCCTGAGCTTATTACCGAGACAGAGATAATTCCAGAAGCAGCTTTTTTTATTAGCGGCGGAGAAAGGATAAGAACTTTAGAGGAGAATAAGGTACGGGATGCTACTTCCTTTGCTGGAAGTTATGAGAAGGTCTTAGTTTTAGAAAGATTTAGCCCTTCAGGGGGTCTTTTGCTGGTTCGTAACCTGGAAGACACAGTGAAAAAAGTAGCTATTTCTTACACTTCTCCTCTGGAAAATATTAAAAGAAGACTGCCCGAAGAGGGCTATCTAAAGCTACCTCCCTACTTTGCTGCTCTTATGCCCTTAGATGTGGCTATACCTCATACTGGCCTTGTCATTTCTCATACTACCTCAGAGCTTTTAACTACCAAAAAAATAGGTGATAAACAAATAGTTATTCTCTCTACTCAAGCTGGAATCCAGGGTGAGGCGGTGCTAAAAGGGAAAAACCTTAAAGTAAAAGTATTAGAGGGAAAAGTAGAGGTTAAAAAAGATAACTCTTTGATTCGCCTTTTTTATCAACCTGAGGGCACCAAGCTTGTAGAGATAGATGAGGAAATCTTATTATTAATCGTTGATTCGTATTGGGCTGGTCGGGTCTGGCTATTGAATGATTCTATCATGCTCACGGATCTTTATTATATTAAAGAGATTAAAGAAGGCCAAAAAGAGATTCTTCTAAAAGGTGAGGCGAGGAATAAAGAAGAGACCAAAACCAGAATATTCACCTTTTCTAAACCGAAAGAAATAAGAATTAATGGAGTCTCTATTCCATTTAATTACCAGGAGACTAAGAGAAGTTTGGAGTTTAACTGCCGAATAGAGGAAGAGGAGGTGGTAAGTATAAAATGGAGCCAGCCTTACTGGAGATACAAATCTGACACTGAGGAAAGAAAAGTAGGCTATGACGACAGAGACTGGTTAATTTTAAAAGAGCCCATCTCTTTAGAAAAAGCCGGACTCTTTGGACATGGCTATTTCTGGTACAGAACAGAATTTTTACTTCCCAGGGGGGCATCCCAAGTAAAAATGAGGATAAATACAGGGTTTGACCGAGTTTATCTTTATTTAAATGGAGCTTTTGTCTGGCGAGGAATAGGAGAAAAAGAGCTAGAGGTTACTTCCTATCTTAAGCCAGGCAAGAATCTCTTGGCTATAGGTTGCGAGAATGCCTATCATACTAAGGCTCATCCCCATGAAGGGGCGATAAAGAAGTACAGTGGAATTCAAAAGCCTATCAGGCTTAGAGGGAAGGTTAATGGCAAAGTCTGGAAAAAAGAGATAAGGGAATTTAAGATTAAAAAAGATTTAAGGGGGATAAGAGAAGGCTATCATAAGCCTGAATACGACGATAAGCAGTGGATGAGGGTAAAAGAAGGTGAAAAGTATGTCTGCCATGAGAATCTGGGTAATCTAGTCTGGTTTAGGCGAAGATTTAAGTATAAGAAAAAAGAGGGGTGGACTGCACCACTTAAGCTGGTTATCCCTCAGGCAGAGGAAAGATGCCATCTTTATTTAAACGGCCAGGCCCTGGGCCGATATGAGTCGGTAGGGCCGCAAAATATCTTTTACATACCAGAAACAATGTTACAAGAAGAAAACCTATTAGCTCTCATATTGGAAGGTCCAGGTTTTCATCCTGTAAGAGAAGAAAGATTTAAGCCCGCCTTTTTTAAAGAGCCTATCCTCGGAACATATTACCAGGCTAAGGAGTTAGAAATAAAGATTGAGTGGGGAAATTACATCACCCTATGATATAGGTCCACAACCTTTCCAGCCACAATCTTCCAGGAGGCCTTTTCTCGAGCATATCTTTTAGCATTCTCAGAGAGAGTTTTCCGAAGCTTGTCATCTTTTAAGATCTTGATTGTCTTTGAGGCTAGTTCCTCGTTATCCCAGGCTATTAGGCCATTTCTGGCTTCCTGCATCAATTCCCTGAAGGTTCTTAAATTTGAGGTTACCGCAGGCTTTCCAAAACCGATACAATGAGCCATAATGCCGCTTTGAGAAGACTTCAGGTAGGGGAAAGCGACTACATCTGCTGCAGAAAAAATCACATCAAAGGTAGGTTGAGGAAATGGGTCTCGCAAGACTCTTATCTTATCTCGAACAGGAGATTCATTTATCAGGTGAAGAAGTTCATCTGTGTAAGCAGAATACTCTGGGAGTCTTGTTCCCCCTGCGATAACCAGAACTGCCTCAGGGAGCTCCTCCGCAATCCGGGGAAATAAATTAACCATCTTCTCAAAACCCTTGCTCGCTCTAAAATATCCAGAAAGAAGCACCACTTTCTTACCTTCTAATCCCAATCTTTTTTTCGCCCTGGGAATAGGCTCAATTATTCTCATTCCATGAGGTATTACATATATTTGGTCTGCATTTCCTATCACTGAGCGAATAGCTTCTTTCTGGTAATGGTGATGAACAATTATGGCATCGGCTAGTTTTGTCAATTCCTTAATTATTAATTTTTCCTTCTTATTGAACTCTTCATATACTGTGTGCAAGGTAATTACCAGGGGAATATGAAAGGACTTAAGCTTATGGAGTAAAGAAATTATGTTCACTTTCTTGCGTCCCCCATACAAGCCATATTCATGTTGAATGTGGACCACCTCAGGATTAATTTTTGCTATGGTCTTAGATATTTTCTCGGCTAAGTCTGGGTCGTCGGCCTTGAATACCCCATAAACCCGCCTGCCTTTAGCCCCGAATTGACTAACTACATGGATTTCATTTTGGAGAGACTTTAATTCTTTAACCAGGTAAGAGGTGTAGGTGGCAATTCCACATTTAATGGGTGGGTAAGTAGACACTATAGCTATCTTCAATTATTTCTCCGGTGAGTGGTTTTTTCGATTCTAGATGCTCGATTCTCGTAAAAGGGAGAGGAAAGAGAAGAGACGAAACTAAGACGAGTATCCAGTATCGAGTATCAAGTATCAAGAAAATTAACCCTTTAACCAGTTAACCAACAAGATTAGTTAAACAAATCCTTTAGATAATCCCTGTAAATGACTTCCCAGGAAAAACTAGATAAGGTACGTTTAAACATGAGGTGGGTTGGCTGTGCATTAAGATAGTCTATTATCTTTTGGGCAATATGGGAAGGATTATCATCCAGCTTGAAAAGCAAAGCCTGCCCTCTGGTAAGCTCTGATAGTGGCGCTATGTCGCTGCAGGCAATAGGCATCTTCATTACCGCTGCTTCCAAAAGTGGAATCCCGAACCCTTCTTGAGAAGAAGTAATCAAGAGTAGGTCACAAATTCTGTAAATATCTTGCAGCTTTCGATATCCAATCTTTAACCCATATTCCTCCTTCAAGTCATTGAGGAAGAGAATATGCCCTTCTAGTTCCATCTCTTTTGCAAATTCATGCAAATAATAGTAATATTTCTTTGCCTCAGAATTATGCGGGTCAGGAGGCGCAGTTATTAATAGTTTACATTTTTTACCTGAAGCAGTCAGTTCCTTAGTTATTTTTATGGCTAATTCATAATTTTTTCTCTTAACAATTCTAGAGGGAAAGAACATAACCAGATCATCATCAAAAAACCTCTTATCACAGGCTATTTTCCACACCGGCTCTGATATTCTTAAGAATGACTTTATATCTATGCCATTAGGAATGACCTTAATTAGATCCTCTGGGACACCGAAAAGCTCGGAAAGCTGCTTTTTTCTCCACTGCGAGATGGTAATGTAAGTGACCTTTTCATTAAACTTACTCAAGAGACTCCAGGGATACCGATGAGGGTTCTCAACACAATAATCAGGGTTAATCAGAGTAGCATCATGACACCAGAGGTAAAAGCGTATTTTGCGGTGAAGTTCATTGACGATTTTATCCAGAGCAGAGGTTAAGGCGAGGTTAAAGTGCATAGTCATAACATTATGTATGATGCAGATATCTACCTTTTCCAGCGAACGTTTAATTTTGGTATCAATAATCTCCCTTAATCTCTGAAAACGCTCCGAGACAACACCATCCTTCAACTCTTCGTTTATGGCTTCATTTTCTGGCCAGCTAGAGCCAATTTCGGGAATAATATCTATTTGTATATTCTTCTCTCTATTTTTCTCTGCTCCAGCGATGATCTTCACTCTGTGTTTATTTCTTGTCAGAATTTCAGCCTGTCCTTTTATAATAAACTCCACTCCCCCTATGAGAGGAGGGTAGGAGTAATGCAGGATAGCCACCGATGTTTTCATAAGGAAAATCTCTCAATTTGAGCATTCTTGGGCAGTTTCTCCCAGAGCATATTCAGGGAGTTGTCTTCTTCCAGGATTGATTTTATTAAAGCATTAATAACTTTATGAGCTACTATCACTACCGTTCCCTTTCCGGGCAAAATATTTTCGGCCCAGAATTCTTTTACCTTCTTAAATACTTCTCTTACGCTTTTTCCTTCCGGAGGTGTAACCGAAGTAGGATCTTTTTCCCATTTTGAGTAAAAATCTGGATATAATCTTCTCACTTCTGAAACTTTCATTCCCTCCCACTTTCCTTGTCCAAGCTCATCCAGTCTGGGATCAGTCAGAATTTTTAATTTATGAAGCTTGGCTATCTCAATAGCAGTCTCATAGGCTCGGGAAAGTCTACTAGAATAAATATGGTCAATAACTGTATGAGCCAGTCTTAAAGCAATCTCTTTTGCCTCTCTTTTCCCTCGTTCATTTAAAGGAATATCCAGCTCGCCCTGTATCCTATTTTCTCGATTCCAATCTGTCTGGCCGTGCCGCACTAAAATTATTTTTTTCAATATTGGCCCTCTTGCGTTGATATTTCTCCACTTTAATTATAGGAGGCCTTTCAATGAAAGTGAACCTCTCCTTTTTTAAAAATATCTCCTCTTCTCGTGCCTTAACAAGTCTAAATTCACTGGGGAGCTCTTTCTCCAAAGAGACGATATCTTGCTGTTGGAGTTTTGTAAAAAAGGTATGAAGTATAGCAAATGACATTTTGCTTAAGGCAGGCAAACTTCGGTTTCTATGGACTCTTCTATCCAGGTCTACCTGGGCCAGACTCTTCAGTCCATATTTTTCATAAATATCTATAAGTAGACCTGTTTCCACTCCATAACCAACGCGGAAGGGAACTGCCTCCAAAACTTCCCTTCTTCCAGCATATTCACCTGATAAGGGCTGCAGAAATCCAGAAAGTTCTGGATAAAAGCTAGCCAGAAGAGGTCTGATTAATATTTCCGTGACCCTACCTCCACCTGAAGGTCTCATCTTCTTCCCTATCACTAGAGGCCTTTCATAGAATGCCTTCACGTATTTGAGATGATCACATTCCAAAAGTGGTCCTACTGTGCCATAGACAAACTTAGGATGAATATTTTTAATATCAGCATCTACCCAGACAATTATATCTCCTTCTAGAAGATAAAGGCTCTTCCAGAGATTTTCCCCTTTACCCCTGACAACTCCAAACCCCCGAAGATAATCATCAGCTAGATAAACCTTAGCTCCGGTCTCGGCGGCTAACTCTCTCGTTCTATCAGTAGAAGCGCTATCTATAACAGCAATCTCGTCTAACAACGGATACTCTATTTGCAGTTTTCCTTTTATTACATTAATCTCTTCAGCGATTGTTTCTTCTTCATTTAGTGTGGGAAAACCTAAACTAATTTTGAGATTCTTCTTTTCCTTCAGCCTGACGAGCCTGCCTATGTCAGAAAAAGAAGAATGATGATAAGTATTAGTTTTAAGCCAACCATTTTCTTTCATGATTTTTCTACACCCTCCTCTTGAACCCCTCGAAGATAAATGTTCCAAAACCGCTCTTCGTGCTCTGATAGTTCCTTTGGTAATCTCATTAAATAATTCAGGGAGGTGAGGCCATATATGAGGCCAGAAAATATTGAAGCAGCAGCGCCAGCGTCAATGTCTTTCCTTATAACATGAGCTTCTTGTCCTTCTCGAATAATATTCTCTACACTTTGAATATAACTATTGACCAGAGTGATTAATTTTTTTCTTAGAGGTTTGTTTCCTAAATGTGAAAAAATCAAGCTCACTACTGCGGCTACTTCTTTTTGTCTTTTGGGAGAGCACAGGTGGCTGTGAAGGAGAGTTTCCATTATTTTCAGAGGATTTTTTTCGTGGCGCCTCATCTTGGCTAATGACCGAATAAGATTAGTTTCCAGGCGCCTTATCATGGTTTCTATAATTTCCTCTTTGTTCCTGAAATGTCTATATATAGACCCTTCCGTTACTCCCATCTTCCCGGCGATATTAGCAAGGGTAAGTTTTCGCGACTGCTTGCTCAAAATAAGATCCACCGCGCACTCCATAATTTCTTTTCTTCTTATCTCTTTTTTCTTTCTTTCTGCTGCCATCGTTTCTCACACTTTATGCATTCTTGAGACTGTATCTATTTGCTTTATCATCTAAGTAAGTTTTTACTTACTTACATTATAGCAAATATTTTGATATTGTCAATGTCAATTGAGTATTTTTTGTTTGGCTATTTGAGAAATACTGAGGTATAGAGTGCTATGAATATCATGGAGATATTTTGGCATGAAAAAGTTGAGAATTTTATGAATTTTTTTCAGAAGTTATTATCTTAAACTTTTTTTGTTTTACTATTTTATGGTCAATTTTGAATCTTTCAAAAAGCTATATTAAACTGTAAATTTCAGTATGTGAGGAGTTTTATATAAATAAAGGACATTAATGTTTTTTTGCACAAAATTGTCCAATTATTTAAAAAAACTTGACTCATAATAGCTAAACTACTAGAATTAAGACAAGTAAAAAGATGGAAAGAGTTTAGATATGAGAATCAATATGAATCCAAATATCTCTTCTTCGGTGAATGCTCCTTATCCATTTGATGAAATCAGAAAAAACCTCCAAATGGCAAGGGAGAAGTTCCCTCAAGACTATATCGTTGATTTCGGAGTAGGCGATCCTACAGAGCCTGTTCCAGAAATTGTGAGGGAGAAAATCACCAGTGCAATCGAGATTAAAAAAAATTCTGGATATCCAAATTCATCAGGCTATCCTGAGTTGAAACTTCAAATTTCAAATTGGTTTCTAAAGCGTTTTGGTGTTAAAATAGATCCTCATTTCATCACAGTAACCTATGGTGGAAAATACACCTCTTTCCACCTACCTTTATATTTTATTGACCCGAAAGCTGGAGAGTATTGTTTAATTCCAAATCCAGGGTATCCTCCTTACACAAGTGGTGCCCTTCTTTCAGGTGCAAATGTCTATTATCTGAATTTGACAGAAGAGAATAATTTTGAAATCGATCTAGAAGTAGTTCCTAAAGAAATTGCTAAAAAATCAAAGCTGCTCTTTTTGAACTCTCCCCATTCCCCCACAGGAAGGTCTTATTCCTATGAGAGGCTTGAGTCGATAGTTAAATATTGCCTGGAAAATGAGATTATTATTCTTTCAGATGAGTGTTACTCTGAACTTTACTTTAATGAGCCCCCCCTTAGTATCTTCAATATTCCTGGGGCACAAGAGTGTTCCATAGTTCTTAATTCACTGTCCAAGAGAAGTGCAATGACATCGCTCGTTATTGGATTTTTTGCCTCTTTCAACCCGGAGCTGCGAAAAGTTTTTAATTCAATAACCAGTAAATCAACTCAAGGAGTGGCAAATATTATTCAGGATGGAGGAAAAGTAGCCTATTCAGATGAAACTCATGTTGAGAAGATGAGAGAAGGTTATAAGGAAAAACTATCCATTCTCTTGCCAGCGTTAAAAAGATATGGCTTTAATCCCGTAGAGCCTGATGGTACTTTTTTTCTTTGGGTCAAAATTCCTCCTGGTGAGGCATATATGGATTTTTCCAGGAAATTGCTTTTGGAGAAAGGAATTAATACTGTACCAGGTGATCTGATTAGCCATGAATTTCAAGGGGTAAATCCAGGAGCTGGCTTTCTTCGATTTGCCCTGGTTCCGAGTGTAGACGATGTAAGAAAAGCTGCCCAGCGGCTATCTAGTCGTTAGTCGCTAGTGAATAGTATCTCGCTGTTCGTCCGAAAGTCTTTTTACTAAACACTAACGACTAATTCAAGGAGGAAATATTATGTTTGGGAAAATGATTAGAATGGAACGGATTATAGATCGAAATTCAGGAAAGATGGTAATAGTCCCTATGGATCATGGGATTACCATGGGGCCAATAAAAGGTTTAGAAAATATGAAAGAGACTGTAGATAAAATGGTAAAGGGGGGAGCAAACGCTATTCTTCTCCATAAAGGCATCGTCGGAGCTGGTCATAGAGGAAGAGGAAAAGATATAGGATTGATTGTTCACCTATCAGGAAGTACAACGATGAGCCCCGATCCTAATACGAAGGTACTGGTATGCACAGTAGAAGAAGCAATCAAGTTAGGCGCAGATGCCGTCTCTGTTCACATAAACCTGGGAGCAGAAACTGAAGCGCAGATGCTAAGACATCTAGGTGAGGTTTCAAAAATTTGCCAGGATTGGGGTATGCCTTTATTGGCTATGATGTATACTAGAGGAAAAAAAGTCGACAGTGAATTTAATGTGAAATTTGTCAAACATGCAGCCCGAGTGGGAGCTGAGCTGGGAGCTGATATAGTCAAAGTAAACTACACCGGCAGCCCCCAAACTTTCCGCCAAGTAACCAGAGGCTGCCCAGTTCCCGTAGTCATCGCCGGCGGAGAGAAGGTAGAAACTGATATGGACCTTTTCCAGATGGTGGAAGGAGCACTGGCAGGTGGTGCGGCTGGTGTATCCATTGGAAGGAATGCATTTCAACACAGAGACCCGGTTAAGATAGTACGAGTCATTGTAAAAATGGTCCATAAAAATGCATCCCCCCAAGAAGCAATGAAGGAACTACGATGAAAAAAGTATGGGTAAATGTTGTTCCCTGGAATAAAGAAGTAGCTATTACTGCTCTAGAAAGTGGAGCTGATGCTCTTCTTATACCTGAGGGATTTAATGAGAAGGTGAAAGAGTTAGGGATGATAAAGACCGTTGCTCCTGATGGGGATATAAAGCTGGGGGAGGAGGTTATCCAATTTGAAATAAGCAGTAAGGAAGATGAAAAAACCGCCCTCAAGCTTAGCAAATCCAAGATAATTATTCTTAAAATGAGCGATTGGACAATTATTCCTCTGGAAAACTTAATCGCTCAAACTGAAGGGTTAATAGCCCAGGTAAAAAATGCTAAAGAGGCTAAGACAGCTCTGCAAATCCTGGAGAAAGGAGTGGATGGAGTTTTTCTTAATACTACCAATCTAAATGAAATTAAGAAGACAGTCAGTTTAGTAAAGAATGCCTCTATCCCCCTCGGCCTTCAAGTTGCCCGTATAAAAAAGAGAGAGCCGTTGGCAATGGGAGACAGGGTCTGCATTGATACCTGTACCAACATGAGATTAGGAGAGGGGATGCTGGTAGGAAACAGCAGCAGGGCTTTATTTTTGGTTCATTCTGAAAGTGTAGAAAACCCCTATGTAGAGGCGCGTCCGTTTAGAGTTAATGCCGGAGCTGTCCATGCCTATACCCTGGGAGCTGAGGGCAAGACCAAATACCTCTCTGAACTTAAATCTGGAGATGAAGCTCTGGTGGTGAACTCTCAAGGGGAAACTAAGCTGGCAGTAATAGGAAGAACAAAGATAGAAAGAAGACCCCTTATGTTGGTGGAGGCAGAGACCGCGGAGGGAGAGAAAGTTTCCCTGATTCTTCAGAATGCAGAAACAATAAGGCTGGTCAAGCCGGATGGAAACCCAATTTCAGTTGTTGAGCTAAAAGAGAATAACGAAGTTTTGGTCTATCTGGAAAAAGGAGGCCGCCATTTCGGAATAAAGGTTGAAGAAACCATAACCGAGAAGTGAGGAGTTCCAAAACAATGAGATATAAGGTAGTGATATTCGATCTATTTGGTACACTTGTACCCTACCTCTGCAAGCAGGAATACGAGAACATGCTTGAAGAGATGACAGCTAGCTTATCCATCTCACGCAATGCTTTTCAGAAGTTATGGGACGATACTTTTGCTGAAAGAGCAAGGGGAGTTTTTCCTACCATTGAGTCCAACATTCTGCATATATGCGAGGTACTTAGAATAAAGCCAGATAGAGCTCAAATTGAAGCTGCCACCAGGAGGCGGATTGAGTTCATTCGGCGTGCTCTGGCTCCGCGGGAAGATGCTGTAGAGATCATTCGCCGGTTAAAAAGCTCCGGGCGAAAGATAGGGTTAATAAGTGATTGTTCTTGTGAGGTTCCCCTGCTTTGGAAGGGGACGCCACTTTCGGAACTCATTAATGAAGCGGTGTTCTCCTGTGAAGTGCTGCTCACAAAGCCTGACCCACAGATATATTTGCTGGCATGTAACAGACTCAGTGTCTCGCCAGAGGATTGTCTATATGTGGGTGACGGCGGTAGTGATGAACTCGGCGGTGCTGCCGAAGTTGGGATGTCTCCTGTTTTAATTAGAGTACCAGGCGAGGATACGGGTGATGGTTACAGAATGAATGCCGGTGAATGGGAAGGTCAGACTATCTCAGCACTAAGTGAGGTACTGCCTCTTATTTTTGACTATTGAGAAGATGTATGAAGTCTTTATGTTTTATGAGGCTGAAAAATACTGAGAAGTAAGGAGAAGAGAACAATGGGCCAGGCTAAATATTCTGTTGGTGTTGATTTTGGGACTGAGTCGGGAAGGGCCCTCTTAGTAAAGGTAGAGAATGGAGAAGAGGTGGCGAGCTCCGTTTATGAGTATAAGGATGGAGTAATAGATGATTTTCTCCCTGGTAGTGATATAAAACTTGAACCAGATTGGGCCTTGCAAAATCCCGCTGATTATATTCAGACTTTAAAAAAAACTATCCCTGATTTGCTGGATAAAAGTGGAGTTGATCCAAAAAATATAATTGGAATAGGCATAGATTTTACCTCCTGTACTATGATGCCCACAGATAAAAAAGGAACTCCTTTATGCATGATAAATAAATATAAAGATAATCCCCACTCCTGGGTTAAAATTTGGAAACATCATGCAGCCCAGCCAGAAGCGGATAGGATAAACGAAGTAGCTCGAAAGAGAAAAGAGGATTTTCTTCCCTGGTATGGGGGTAAATATAGTTCGGAGTGGTTTTTTTCTAAGTCTTTGCAAATACTGGATGAAGCACCCGAGATTTATGAAGCTGCGGATAGATTGATAGAAGGAGCAGATTGGATAGTTCTCCAGATGACAGAAAAAGAGAGGCGAAATTCCTGTACTGCTGGTTATAAGGCTCTCTGGAATTTCGATAAGGGTTTTCCTTCCCCGGATTTTTTCCGAGCCTTAGATTCCCGTTTTGAAAATATAGTAGAAGAGAAAATGTCCGAAGATATTTATTCTCTGGGGGAGAAAGCAGGGGGTCTGACAAAAGAGGTGGCTCGCCTTACCGGCCTTATTGAAGGAACTTCGGTGGCAGTGGGAAATGTGGATGCGCATGTATCTGTTCCTGCGGCTACGATTACCTTAGCCCGTAAGATGCTTATGGTAATGGGTACCTCCATCTGTCATATGATGGTGGACAAGAACCTGCATATAATTCCAGGGTTGTGTGGAATAGTAAAGGAAGGAATCCTGCCCGGATATTACGGATATGAAGCTGGTCAATCCGGAGTAGGAGATATTTTTGCCTGGTTTGTGAAAAATTGCGTACCTAAAGAATATTCAGAAGAGGCCGCCAGGAAAGGAGTTGATATCCATAATCTTTTGGAGGAAAAAGCATCTACTTCAAAACCAGGAGAAAGTGGGCTCGTAGCTCTTGACTGGTGGAACGGTAATCGTTCCATATTGGTAGATACTGACCTTAGTGGTCTCCTTCTGGGATGTACTCTAGAAACTAAGCCAGAGGAAATTTACCGCGCTCTCATTGAGGCGACAGCTTTTGGAACTTACAAAATAATTAACACTTTTGAGGAAAACGGGGTCAAGATAGAGGAGCTTTATGCTTGTGGGGGTCTACCAGAGAAAAACAAACTTCTTATGCAGATTTATGCTGATGTTACTGGCCGAGAGATTAAAATTGCTGCCTCCTCGCAAACCCCCGCTCTTGGCTCAGCTATGTTTGGGGCAGTGGCGGCAGGAAAGAAAAAAGGAGGCTATGATAGTATAGTAGAAGCAGCCGGGAAAATGGCTCATTTAAAGGTAAAACGCTTTAGACCTGATGAGGAAAACCACTCTCTTTATGAGAAAATCTATACTGAATATGAAAAATTGCACGATTATTTTGGACGAGGGGAAAATGATGTTATGAAGCGGCTGAAGAGACAGCGTATAGCGGGTAGCGTATAGCTGAAAAAGGAGTCTTTTATGTTAGAGAAACTACGCGAGGAAGTTTGGCGAATGAACCTGGAGCTTCCCAAAAATAGGTTGGTTTCTATGACCAGTGGAAATGTTAGCGGTCGAGATAAAAAGACAGGTTATGTGGTTATAAAACCAAGTGGGATAAGTTATGAAGATTTAAAGCCGTCCCATATGGTAGTAGTAGATTTAGAGGGGAAGATAATTGAGGGGAGTTTAAAGCCTTCTGTGGATACCCCTACCCACCTTTATATATACCGACATCGAGACGATGTTAATGGCATCGTCCACACCCATTCCAATTATGCCACCAGTTTTGCTGCTTTGGGCAAACCTATTCCTGTTTATCTTACAGCTATGGCTGATGAATTTGGAGGTTCTATTCCCGTAGGAGCCTATGCTAAGATTGGTGGAGAAGAAATTGGAGAGGAGATTATAAACTCTATTGGGGACTCTCCAGCTATTTTGATGAAAAACCACGGGGTCTTTACCATCGGTCCTTCGGCAAAGGCAGCCTTGAAGACAGCGGTAATGCTGGAAGATATTGCCAAAACCGTATTTTTAGCTCTTCTTCAAGGAACACCAGATGAGCTCCCCCCTGAAGAAGTAAAAAGGGCTCATAGAGGATACAAGGAAAAATATGGACAGGGGTAAAATCTTCTGGCCTTGGCACAGGCATACTTGTGGGGATGATATTGGGATATTTCTTCCGCGCATTTTCTAAAGCATTCTCGCCCGTGAATATTTCACCATTAGAAACGATTATATGCTGGCCTGCATATTTATCTACAATCTCTTCAAAATGTACTGTAATCCAAGCATCGTTATCAACCATTTTAAATTTTGCTTTAGTTGGCCTTTCCTTGGGCATTTTAATTACCTCTATTTAAAAATATACTATATTTTCTCAAAAAAGTCAAGAGAATTTAATGGGCAATCTCCGGATAAAGAATTAAATCCATAAAGGCTTGTTCATCACCTCGTAGATGTTTATCTTTCCTTTCAACCTCTTTCCTTTTATAAGCTCTGTATATTCTTCCCCAAGAAATATTTTCGAGGGCTTATCGGAAAAATTCATCACAAATATAAATCTTTTGTCCCCTTCTCCTTGATTGTGAGGATCTAGGGTGAATAACCATGGTCCATTAAGGTCTAATTTTTCTTCGAGGTTCTCTGCCAATAAGATCCTTGGAGTAAATAAAAGAAGAGAAATTAACAAAAGAATACCAATCTTCAAAAAATTATTTAGGTTTCCCAAAGGATCTTTACTCCTTTGGGCTCTATAGTCATAATCGAGCCTTTTGCGTATTTCCGGTTCTCTAACAGCTCTACGTAAGCGCTATCCAGTTTTACATGATTGTCTTCGCCAGAATGATTAAGGAAAAATAGACAGTTCTTACCTTCCTTTCTACGAAGTACTACTTCTAGATCCTTAGAATCTGCCGGGAATGAGGACCTTACTCCTGATTTTTCTGTGGCCCATTTTAATATGGACTCCTTAATTTCTGGCGAAGGATTAGTCCCTATATAAATAGCACATCCTTGTCCAAACCGGTTAATGGTGACGCAGGCTTCACCCTTATAATAGGATTGAGCATATCTTCCTATGACTTCTGCTCCCCCGCATTTTATTATATCACACCAGATATTGCACTCTCCTGATAAAGGTTCGATTTCAGGATAAATAAGTTTCAATTTACATTTTTGCTGAGAAGGAAGTGAGTCGTATTCAACAACCTCGATTCCCAGTAAGTCATTAAGCTTTCCTGGTAAAGGCTCCTCCAATACTACATTGTTCCAATTTTTTACTCCCGAGCGGAAGGTAATAATTAATGTTCCATCTTTTTTCACAAACTCCTTCAAATTCTCCACCAGCTCATCATTAATCAGAAATAATGCCGGAGCTATCACCAGTTTATATTTTGAAAGATCTGCCCGGATAGAGACCACATCTACAGGGATATTCCACCTATTTAAAATTCTGTAATAAGAAGCAAAGTGTTCCTGATAGTTGAATTGAGGATTGTTGGGCTGAATTCCAAAAGCCCACTGCTCATCGTAGGAGGTAAGTATTGCTACCTCTTGAGGAAATTCCAATCCTATTAGCTTACTTCCAACCGACTGTAATTCCTGCCCTACCTTTCTTATCTCCTCATATCTTCTGGTAGTAACTCCGGCCTGATCTAAGATGCCGTGCCAGAACTGTTCGGTTCCAAATCGGGAGGTTCTCCAGCGAAAATAGAGTATTCCATCAGCTCCGTGAGCAATGGCTTGATAAGTCCATAGACGTATCCGGCCGGGAGGAGGAGTTGGCTCTACATATTCCCATCCAGGAGGACCGCTTTCCTCTTCCATAACCCAGAAATTTTGCCTTTTTAATCCACGCATAAGATCGTGCGATAAAGAAACTTTTACTATATTCTCATTCGCTAGACTCTTATTCTCCTCCATAGACTTTAAGTTAGGATAGTTATCCCAGGCGACAAAATCCAAAGGTTCAGCCAGTTTATAATAATCTATCCCATTGAAAAGTCCCATGAAATTGTGGGTAATGAATTTATGAGGGTAGCTCTTTCTGAGAATATCTATCTGCAGTTTTTGATAGCTAATATAGGAGTCAGAGATAAATCGCCGGTAATCCAAGAGAAGGCTGGGATTATGAGCCGTGTCTAACTGTCGGGGTAAAGGAATCTCATCCCAGTCCGTATAGGTTTGACTCCAGAATATGGTTCCCCACTCTTTATTTAATTGCTCTAACGTACTGTATTTTTCCTTTAGCCATTTCCTAAATTCTTTAAGACAGCTCTTACAATAACATAAGCCTCCAAACTCATTATCGATTTGCCAGCCTATTACATTCTCATTATTCTTGTAATGTTTAGCCAGTTCTAACACAATTCTCTGAGAGTAATCTCTATATATGGAACTATTTGGACAGTATCCTCGCCGTCCTCCAAAGCTACTTCTTATTCCTTTTTCATCTACTCGAAATATAGTAGGATATTGTCTGGCTAACCAGGCAGGAGGAGTAGCGGTAGGTGTACCCAGAATAATTCTAATTCTGTTTTCGGCTAAAATCTTGATTGCTCTATCCAGCCAGTCAAAGTCATACTGTCCTTCCTCTGGTTCTAACTTACTCCAGGCAAACTCAGCCAGTCTTACTACATTAAAACCAGCTTCAGCCATCATCTGGATATCTTTAGTCCATCTTTCTTCTGGCCAATGCTCTGGATAATAATCACATCCAAAATTCATTTTTACTCCTTTCTTGATTTAACCTTTAATTGCTCCTTTGGTAATTCCGGCAATGAACTGTTTTTGTAAAACTAAAAAAAGTATAATCAATGGTATTACTGTTAACGCCGAGGCAGCCATTATAAGATCATAGGGAACCCGAAGAACTCCTTGAAGTTGCCTGATGGCTACAACGGCTGTTAGCATCTCACGACTTTTTAAAATGATGAGGGGCCAGAGGAAATTGTTCCAGGAGCCCATAAAGAATATTATTCCTAACCCGGTTAAAGCTGGTCTGGCTATAGGTAGAATAATGCCCAAAAATATCTTAAATTCTGAGCATCCGTCTATTCTGGCTGAATCCAAAAAATCATCGGGTATCTTAATCAGATATTGCCTCATAAAGAATATGCCAAAAGCATTGGCCATCCCGGGAAAAATCAGCCCCCAGAACTTATTTATCCAGCCAATTTTACGATAAAACACATATAGGGGAATCATAGTTACATGAAAGGGTACTATTAGTGTTCCCAGGAGAAGTAGAAAGAGATAATCACGTCCGGGAAATTGGTATTTAGCAAAGCCAAAGGCAGCTAAGGAGCAGAAAAATAAAGCTAGAGCAGTATAACTAGCAGAAATAAAGAAACTATTAAATAGATTTCTGTCAAAGGGGTATTGGTCGAACAAGGAAAAAAAGCTACTGAGAGTGGGATTCTTTGCGAACAAGGTAGGTGGATAGCTAAATATCTCAGCTCGGAATTTGAAGGCTGAGCTGAACATCCATACCAGAGGCATCACCATAGCAACAGAAATTAATATAAGGAAGAAATAAACCAGGGTTTTCTTTAAGTGCATTTTCTTTTTTTCTCCTCTTAACTTTAACCTCTTTTCTCGTAAGGAATGAGAGCTAACTTTTAAACTCATTTTTTCTCTCCTAAAATTTTTATTTCAAATAAACTGGCAAGGAATAATATTATAAATAAAGCGTAAGCAATACTTGAAGCACTGCCAAAATGAAGATATCTAAACCCAGTTTGATACAGATATACTACGGGAGTGAGGGTAGCATCCATAGGTCCTGCTCCTCTTGATGGCAAGAAGAGTATATAAGGTTCTTCAAACAAAGAAAATGTTCCTACCGTAGACAAAAGTATGCAAAAGAGTAACATCGGCTTCATTAAGGGCAGGGTAATACGAAAGAATGATTGAGTGGGTGTAGCTCCATCAATCTTGGCTGCTTCATATAATTCCAAAGGGATATTTTGCAGTCCGGCTAGAAGAATAACCATATTATACCCTAACCAGCGCCAGGTTACCAGACTGCTAAGGCAAATACGGGCTAAATTTGGGGTATTTAACCAGCCAATAGGTTCGGTTCCAAAGAAGCCTAAAAATAAGTTTGCCAGACCATATTTTTTATCCAGTAGTAACTGAAAAGAAAAAGCTACTGCTACTGTGGCAGTGACATAGGGAAGAAAAATGAAGGTTCTAAATACACCCTGTAATTTAAGATACTTAGAATTCAATAAGGAAGCTAAAATTAATGCTAGCAAAGTCATACTGGGAACATATTCAAGAAATATAATTACACCATTCATCAAAGATTGTTTGAATGGTCTATTTGCAAACAAATTTATGTAGTTAAGTAAACCAACATATAATTTTGGACCAGTACCATTCCATTTAAAAAAACTCAGATAAAAGGAATATGCCGTTGGATAAAGCAAAAAAATAGCAAACAAAATAAAAAAAGGAGAAATAAAGAGATAAGGAATCTTATTCTTTCTTATCTTTTTAAATAGACTTTCTTTTTTTATTTCTTGACCTTGCTTAGCCAATTTAACCTCCTCTTTTTTAAATTATCTCAAATTCCCGGAATCGTCAATAGAAGCTACCGCGTAAGAGCTTAAAGCCCTTACGCGGTAAAGGAACAACTCCCCGTAGAAATTTCTAATTTCTAACAGAGTTTACTCTGCTTGACTACAAAGACCGATTATTCTCTTCCTGTTCTTGCTCTTATTTCTGCAGCAGCTTGAGTCAAAGCTTCTTGTGCATCAGTTTCATCTCCCAGATTATAAGCAGTTAGATACACCTGAGCAATACTGTTCATTTCCGAATAATCTTTAGTGTAGTTCCACCAGGGTATCTTTTTAGCCGCTTCCGTAAATACCTTCCTATATTTCTGCTCACCAAAGAAGGCAACTTCCTCTTCTACTAGAGGATCAGTCCAGCATTCCATCAGAGAGGGGAAATTATCCAATAGTCTCCAGCCTGCCACCAGGGCTTGTCTATCGGCGGTAAAAAACTCCAGAAACTTCCAGGCTGCTTCTATCTTTTCCTCGGGACATTGGTTAGTGATTGCATAGGTAGAGCCACCGTCATTACTGGACCTTACTCCATCTTTTTCCCAAACGGGCAGAGGTACAACGCCCCAGTTCCCAGCACTTCCTGGAGTAATCCAGCTCCATAAGAAACCACCCATCCACACAGCTTCAATGATGGTTGCTACTCCACCCTCATCTATACCAGCATACCATCCCGCAGTCCACGGTGAAGTATCCTGAACCAAGTCTTCCTTGTGAAATTTTCCCAGCCACTCAAGGGTTCTTACTGCTTTTGGACTGTCAATGACTACCTTGCCTTTTCTGTCGACATAACCTGCTTCTTGCTGCCAGAGAAGCATCTCAAAAAGTCGGCCATCACTAGAACCCGGGTCAGCGAACATATAGACGCCACTTCTCTCTTTAACTAGTTTAGCCACTTCATAGAAGTCATCCCAGGTGTCTAGCAACTCAGCTACAGATTCAGGATCAGAGGGAAATCCAGCGTTTCCAAATATGTCTCTTCGATACCAGATAGCAACTGGGCCACTGTCCAAAGGCATAGCATAAATTCTTCCTTGCTCGTCCCTAGCCTCTACCCATTTAGCCGTCTCCATTTTATCGTAGTAGGGTAAGGCTCTGTCCGTAATGTCGAGTAAGCCTCCCAAAGCCACATACTGTGCTAAATGGCTGCTTTCTAAACAAACTGCATCGGGTGCTCCTTCCCCGGCTGATAGAGCCAAGAGTAGATTATCATAAACATCTCCAGGTCCCATTATCTCCCACTCGACATTTATATCTGGATAGAGTGCATTAAACCTCTCCATGCTAGCCTGCGCACAGTCTGCAGGGAACTGCCAGGCCCAGACAGTAACAGTAGTTTCTTGGGCAAAGGCAGATCCCATACTAGCTACTACAAGCAAGCTAGCAATGACCACTGTGAGAACTAACATTCTCATTCTTCTCATTCTTTTCCTCCTTTATTTTTTTGGAAAATCTGCTTACTTCTCACCTCCTTCCATAATTTGGTGTCTTTCTCGAAAGTCGAAAAGGCTCATCAGCTCTTACTTTCAACAACCTACCTTTCTCCTTTTCGGACATATTCGGACATACGGTTGTTCGTACCTCCTTATATATAAAAAAATTCTCAACGTATGGGTTTACAGGAATCTCTTATTGTCAATCGAGGTTTATAGACAAACTGCTGAGGACGGCTCGTATTACCACTTTCAATAAGTTGCAGGAGCATTTTTCCTGCTTTTTTCCCCATTCTACCTTTGGGATGAGCAACTGTAGTTAAAGGTATCTCCGAAAGTATGGCTAAATCAGAGTCATCAAATCCTACTAAAGATACATCATGGGGTATCTTTAATCCTAATTTGGTGATGGTTTTATAGGCTTGAAGAGCTATCTGGTCATTATAGCAGAAAATAGCCGTAGGTGGTTTCTTTATTTTAAAAAGCTCCTTTATGAGAGAAGAAGTGGGGTTTTTATCTTCAGGAAGGGTAAAACTTTTAACCAGCTCCTCAGAATAGTCTACTTTGTATTTTTTCAAGGCTTTCTTATACCCCTGGAAACGCTTTGTACTAGGCAGATGATCTGATTTGTAAATAACGCCAATTCTTCGGTGTCCCAGCTCCAGTAAATATTCGGTAGCAAGATATCCCCCCAATACATCGTCCACACACACATAAGATGAATTGAGTTCGTCAAGATAACTATCTATCATTACAAAAGGAATTCCCTTTTCTTTTAGCTTTTGAAAATATTTAATGTTAGGACTGGGGAGGGCACTTTTTGTAGGCTCGATAATAAGCCCATCAACATTTCTATTAATCATATCTTGCAGGTGAGCAGCTTCTTTTTCTGGATTGTGGTTGGCATTCCCTACAACTATGCTGTAACCTTTTGGATGAACGACATTATCAATTCCATGAATGATACGAGGAAAGATATAGCTAGATACGACTACACTTATTACTCCTATGATGAAGGTCTTTCCAGAGGTTCTGCTAAGCCGGTCAGCACAAAAGGTTCCTATTCCCGGTTCTCGGTATAGCCATCCCTCATTAACCAGATCTCCAATAGCCTGGCGAACAGTATGCCGACTTATTTTGTATATCTTCACCAATTCATTTTCCGATCGAATCCTCTCATTGGGTTTAACTATACTTTTTTTAATAGAATCTTTTATGATCTCCTTCAATTGATGATACTTAGGAAGGGGACTTTGGGGATCAATTTTCATAATATTTATTTATTCCTTTGTACACATGGACATATACGGTCATCCGTACCACGCTATCATTATATAACAGATTTTATTCTTGTCAACCCCGGAAAAAGACTGAAAAATTGAAAGCTGGCACTGATCTATGGTCCACCTCTTCCTATATCGCCTTTATCCTTTCTACTCGTAGCTCTGGACCATTTGTTAGAGCCGTGATAGGTGCCAATTACACCGTCGGGTCCTCCCAGTTCACCAGACACACGAACCGCGCCCGTACTTTCGTCAAAGTTAGGTGCTGTCACATCTGACTTTCCATCAGGTCCGTTAGAGACAATAAGCCAGGCATCTTTAGTACTGTAGTATCTGTAATATATCACACTCGCAGTCCCGAAGGGATCTGTAGGTATAACGGCAAGGTATTTCTTTAAATCAAGAACCAGTCTCAAATCTCCTCCCTGACCGATTATTGGATACCTATCGTAATCCTTATAGTGCATCTCCAGCACTTCAGCTAGAGTTTCCATCTCCGCGAATGCCTGTGCTACTTTGGCTTCCAAACGGGATTTTTGAGCTCTTAAAAATCTGGGAATGGCAATTCCGGCTATTATACCAATAATAACCACTACGATTAGAATCTTGATTAGGGCAAGCCCTTTCTTTTTTCTGATCATTCTTTTCCTACCTCCTTTTTCGTATATTAGTTCTCTCGGAAATTCTTTTTTTCTTCCCTATTCAGCATTTCACTAATCAGGGATAACCTTATCACCCCCAATAAACATTCTTTACTGCAGCTAGAGTTTTGCTGACATTTATTGGATAATTGAGACCGTCCAATAACCTCTTATCTATGGTAAATTTAACAAAAATCGAAACGTTGTCAAATTACTAGAAATTTATTTAAATTTATTTATTTTATTGCATTTCTTTCAATACTTCGTATCCTTTCAGATAATCTTCATAATCTATAGGGGTCTTTATCCCAAACTCTGAGAGCAAATCTATAGTTTCGCTTATGGAAAGGTCTAGTTCTTCCTTGGCCATTTTTTGGTGTTAACGCGCAATTCTTGACTCATAAGGGTTAAATTACTAGAATGAAGGGGTTGAAGAAACCTTGGTGAGGTACAAAAATTTATGTCTTTAGTAATTGGAGAAAATATATCAAAGTTTTACCAGGATAAGCTGGTCATAGAAAAGGGCTCTTTTCAAATAAATGAGAAGGAAAAGATTGGCCTTATCGGTGCTAATGGTGTAGGGAAAACAACTCTTTTAAAGCTTATCTCTAAGGAGATAAAGCCTGAGGAAGGAGAGATTAAGAGAAGAAAGAATTTGGAGGTCGGTTATTTATCTCAGGAGATAAATCTTGACCCTGAAAAAACTATCCATGAGGAAGGGCTGCAAGCATTCGATGAACTTCTTCTTATTAGAGAAAAAATGAATAACCTGACCAAAATGATGGGAGAAGAGAGGGCTAATCTTGAAAAGACCATTAATGAGTACGGAGAACTTGAGGAGGAGTTTGAAAATAAAGGTGGATATACTTATGAGGTTCGGCTGAAAGCTGCTCTTATTGGAATGGGTTTCAAGAGAAGTGATTTTGGAAAATTAGTAGAGCATCTTAGCGGAGGAGAAAAAAGCCGACTTGCCTATATCAAACTTCTCCTGAAGGAGCCGGACCTACTATTATTAGATGAGCCTACCAACCATCTTGATATTGAAGCCACCGAGTGGTTGGAAAACTATCTTGCCAATTATAAAGGGGCGATGGTTTTTATTTCTCACGATCGCTATTTTCTAGATAAAACTGTAGGAAAAATATGGGAACTTGAGCAAGGAAAATTGAGACATTATCAGGGTAATTATACTCATTACTTAGAGCAAAAAGAGAAGAGAACTAAGGAAGAAGAAAAAAAATATAAACTCCAGAAAAGAGAGATCAGCCGTCAGGAGGAATTTATCAGAAGAAATATTGCTGGACAGAAAACAAAACAGGCTCAAAGTCGAAGGAAAATGCTGCAAAAGATAAAAAGGGTCCCCAGGCCTCAAAAGGAAGAAAAAATAGCCATTGGATTCTCTTGCCAGGTAAGGGGCGGCAATGAGGTGCTTCAGGTATCACATCTTAGTAAGTCTTTTGCCGGAAAACCTCTCTTTGAAGATTTAAGCTTTAAGCTTCAGAGAGGTGAGCGATGGGGAATTGTAGGGCCTAATGGCACAGGGAAAACTACCTTTCTGAAGATAATTATGGGAGAAGAGTCTGGTAATGGCCAGATAAAAATAGGTAGAGGTATCAAACTGGGGTATTACGACCAGCATTTAGCCGAACTTAATCCTCAGAATTCTATCCTGGAAGAAGTATGGCTGGCAAATCCTAAAATGGAAAGAGAGAAGCTGCGCTCCTTTCTGGGTAAACTCTTGTTTACCAGGGAAGATATCTTTAGTTCCATAGAAGATTTGAGCGGTGGTGAACAGGCGAGGGTACTTCTGGCTAAGCTGATGTTAGCCAGGGTAAACTTTCTCATTCTGGATGAGCCTACCAATCATCTTGACATAAACTCAAGAAGGATCATGGAAGAGGCTCTCCTGGAGTATGATGGGAGTATTTTGGTTGTCTCTCACGATAGGTATTTTCTGGATAAGATAGTGAAAAGAATTCTTTATTTTGGTAGAGATAGCGAGGTTAAAATGTATTCAGGAAACTACTCCTATTTCCTTGAAAAGAGGAAAAGAGATTTCCTGGAAAAAAGAAAGGAAGAGGCGAAAGCAAGAAGAGGGAAAAGGCAAAAGAGAAGATCTGAGGTATGAGATACGAATTTGTAATTTTGACAAAAGAAGAAAAAACCTTACAATGCTTTCACCAGAGAGACCAACTATAGAGAATCTGTCAAGGATAATATCAGATGCCTAAATTCAAAGTGCCGGAAGTGACAATTGAACGTCTATCCATTTATTTGCGAGCCATTAAGAGACTGAACGAGGAAAACATTCTCTCCTCGCAGGAGCTGGCTAATTTACTGGAAACCTCTGATGGTCAGGTGCGCAAAGACCTTGCTTATTTTGGAGAATTTGGAGTTCCCGGTCAGGGATATAAAGTAGGTAAGCTCAAAAAGGAGATTCGTCATATCCTGGGGCTGAATACAACCTGGGGGATGGCTCTTGTAGGAGTAGGAAATTTAGGCAGGGCTCTCCTTATTTACCCCGGGTTCAAGAGAAACGAATTTGAAATAAGGGCAGCTTTTGATAAAGATCCATCTAAAATAGGAAAGGTGTGGCAAGGGGTAGAAGTTCAGGATGTAGAAAATATTCCTCAGATTTTGCCACTAAAGGAAATAAAGATAGGCATCATTACTACCCCTGCTTCAGCAGCCCAGGAAGTAGCTGATAAATTAGTAAAAGGAGGGGTAAAAGGAATTCTGAATTTTGCTCCTACCAGGATCTCAATTCCTAAAGAAGTGAAGCTAAAGAATGTAGATCTTAGTATGCAGTTAGAGAATCTCTCTTATTTTTTGAATAAAAGAAGCCAAATAAGACGGCAAAAATGAAAGATAAAAACAAAGGGATAGAAAGAATACTCACTCTCTCCTCTTCCCCTCATATTAGGGATAAAACTACTGTAGCCCGAATAATGCGGGCGGTGATAATAGCCTTATCTCCTGGGGTAGCAGCTAGTATTTATTTTTTTGGCTTAAGAGCGGTGGAGCTGATTCTCGTTTGTAGTCTTAGCAGCGTAACTGCAGAATATCTCTTCTTAAAAATAAGAGGCAAGGGTATTTTTGGTGGACCCAGTGCCTTACTTACCGGACTACTATTGGCTTTGATTCTTCCTCCCTCCTTCCCTCTTTGGGGCGCTGCCTTAGGAGCAATTTTTGCCGTCATTATCGGTAAGCAAATCTTCGGAGGGCTGGGTTATAATATATTTAATCCTGCTCTCATTGGAAGAGCCTTTCTGGTAGCCACCTTTCCTGTTCTTATGACTAGGTGGGTAAAGCCATTTACTCTGGACGCAGTGACTACAGCTACTCCCCTCGGACTTTTGAAGTTTCAGTCTCAGCCAACTCCCGTTTTGCCATTATTTTTAGGTAATGTTGCCGGCTCATTAGGAGAGACCTCTAGTCTTGCTCTTCTCATAGGAGGAGCCTATCTACTTCTTAAAAGATATATCGACTGGAGAATTCCTCTCTCTTATCTTTCTAGCGTAGCTTTATTAAGTACAATATTTTATCTTATTGATCCCCTTTGCGGTGCTCCTTCTTTCCACCTATTTGCAGGCGGACTGATGATAGGAGCTCTCTTTATGGCTACTGATCCTGTAACCAGCCCTCTGACCAAACAAGGTAGATGGATATTTGGCTTAGGAGCAGGAATTATAGTAGTGATAATTCGCAGGTGGGGAGGATATCCGGAAGGGGTGATGTTCTCCATCCTTCTTATGAACGCTTTTACTCCTTTAATGGATAGATATATTAAACCAAAAACATTCGGAGGAAGATAATTTGAGGAAATCAGTCCAGATGGTTCTGGTTCTATCTATAGTGGGAGTAGTTTCGGGAGGAGCTTTAGTCGGAGTATATAAATATGCTGAGCCCAGGATAGAGGAAAATAAGAAAAGAGAGATTCGCCAGGCTATTTTTGAGGTTCTACCGGGGGCAAAAAGCTATGAGGTTATAACAAAAGATAGCCAGTTGATTTATAAAGGGCTGGACTCTTCAGGGAACCTGGTAGGTTATGCCTTTATAGGAGAAGGAGCAGGATATCAGGGTAAGATTGAAGTGATGATTGGGGTGGATTCAGTCCTGGATAAAACCACAGGGATCCAGATCTTAGAATCGATAGAAACCCCTGGTTTGGGAGCAAAGATAACTTTGGAGCCTTTCCGAGACCAGTTTAGAGAACTCTTAGTATTACCCTTTGTCGAGTTGGTCAAGGGAAAAACAAAAGAGTCTAATCAGATTCAGGCTATTACGGGGGCAACCATTAGCTCTCAGGCGGTAGTAGATATTTTAAACAAGACCATTAAAGAGGTGAGAGAGAAATAGGAGAATGGGGAATAGTAAAAGAAATTTCTTTCGGAAAGGCAAAAATTAAACTCGAAAAAAAACCAATTTGTGAGAAATGTGGAATCTGCCATTCGGAAGGAAAAGACTTTATGCTTCTGGAAGTAGAAATTGGCGAAAGAGCTAGAGTAGGAGATAAGGTTAGAATTCAAATCTCAGCAGGAAAGACTCTCATGGCCACGTTTATCGTATTTATGATACCTCTATTAGCTCTATTGACAGGGATTTTCATAGGATATTTAATCTCGGGATGGCTTGGCTCTCCTTCTTTCTGGGAGACACTGTTTGGACTTTCTTTCTTTTTCCTTAGTTTTTTCTTTGTTCGCTGGTATGAGAAAAAAGCCAAAAAAGATAAAGACTATTATCCCCATATAGTAGAAATTGCAAAGGAAAATTCTAAAGGAGGAAGATGGTCATAGAGTTGGGTTTTTCCAGTTTTGGTTGTTATAAAGATAAGCTAATAGATAAATTATCAGAATTTGCTTCCTCTGAAGTAAAGAATATAGAGATTTGGTCCTCTT
>DAOWIY010000075.1 GCA_030640665.1 Clostridia bacterium | reverse complement strand
GCCAGGAGAATTTTGACCTGGAGGATGCTTACCCCCATACAACAAGAGACGGTCTATTTAGACCAGGATATATCTACTTTGATGGCAGCTATCTTTGGGTCACCGAGACTAAGTTTTCCGAGCGATTGGTGAGGTTTCCGTTAAAATAGTGAAAAAGGGGACGGTTCTATTTTTTATATTTTTCACTGTCCTACCAGCTCTACTCGCCGATTCTTTGCAGGACCTTCTTCGGTTTTGTTGGAAGCCACAGGAGCCAAAGGACCAACACCATAAGCCTTAAGTCGGTTTGCATCCACACTATATTGGGAAATGAGTATTTTTACCACAGCATCAGCACGAGCTTGGGAAAGTTCCATGTTATAAGTTAAATCACCTACATTATCTGTATGGCCTACAACATACAATTTAAGTTCGGGATTATGCTGAAGGAGTTTGGCAATTTCTTGAAGAATTGGTTCGGATTCCGGCTTTACATCTGCTTTGTCCGTATCAAAGTAGATACCATAAACGGCTACATGGCCGGTTCTGGCTATATTCTTGGCCAATGCATCCGCATTTACTGTGACTAATCCTGTCTCCATAGGTTTAACCTCAATAATATCGAGTTGGACCGCCGAATAAAGCCATCCGGTGGATACATAAAGGGAGACATACACATCTGCCTCTGGAGAAGATAGTTTTGCGGAGAGATAACGCTGATACCTGTCTTCGTCTGCTATTAATCCATCTCTTCCTCTTGTTAAAGGGTTAAGAGATCCATAAACGTATCTCACCCAGTTGGATGAGTCTCCAATTTCCTTACCAGTACTAGTAAACAAGATTTCAACACCAGCCTTCTTAAGAGCTAACTCGTAGTTACGATAAATTTCAAGTGTTGAGCGATCCTCCGGAGTCTCATAGGTAATGCGAGTTATCTTTCCCTCTAATTGTTTGCTTTTTGTCAAATTATAAACCCACTTGTAGTCCTCATCCCGTTCCCGCTCAACTTTTCCCAGAGGAAGAATATATTCATCAAACTGCTTCACATCGTAATATTTGATGATTGAGCCAGGAAACCGCGAAATCAGCGGATGGTCTTTACTCCCTTCTCTATCCTCATCCTGGGCAAAGGCAATGCTGGTGGCTAACAGAAATCCCCCTAATAGACAGAATATTACCTTATTTTTGATTTTCATAGGTATGGCCTCCTTTTTCTTTAGTGAGCATTTTGCCTAACGGGCGGCGGATTTGCGAAGAGGTAACGAAATACACCTTTTGAGTATAGCGAAACGCAGAATATTATATACCAAAATCTTAATTAAGTCAAAAAGAACGGGTAAATGCAGTTTAAAACAAGCTATAGAGAGTTCTCTTTTCCCTTCTCAATTTTTCTTGCCCAAATTCTTAAATATGGTAGAATAATATGAAAAGGAATATCTCTTAAGCCTTGTAAATAAAAGGAATAGTAATGTCTAAAAAACCTTCCCAGGAATTGATAGCCATTCTGGATTTTGGCTCACAGTATAATCAGCTGATTGCCCGTCGAGTCAGAGAGAGTCAGGTTTATTGTAGACTTCTTCCTTTTGACATTACTCCTTCTGAATTACTTAATCTGAACCCTAAAGGCATTATTCTATCTGGTGGCCCAGCTAGCCTGGCTAAGGAGGGAGCTCTCCTGCCTCACAGAGATATCTTTAATTTAGGAATTCCCATGTTAGGAATCTGCTATGGTATGCAGCTATTAGGGCATTTTATGGGAGGTAGGATTGCTCTCTCTTCAGAAAGAAAGTATGGGAAAAGTAGGTTATTTGTAGATAATGATGAGGATCTTTTTTACGGACTGGGATCTTCATTAGATGTTTGGATGAGCCACGGAGATGAGGTAGCAAAGATTCCCCCCGGGTTTGAGGCCATTGCCCATACCCGGAGTTGTCCCGCAGCCAGCATGAGGAATAAGAAGCAAAAATTATATGGGGTTCAATTTCATCCTGAAATTGCCCATACTCCCCGAGGAAAAGAGATAATGAGAAATTTCCTTGTTAGGATATGTGGATGTTCTGGGCAGTGGACGATGAGCTCCTTTATTGACTATTCGCTGGAGAAGATAAGAAAAAAAGTAGGTAAAGGCAAGGTGGTTTGTGCTTTAAGTGGAGGAGTGGATTCATCAGTGACGGCTGCCCTGGTAAATAAGGCTATTGGCCAAAGACTAGGATGTGTATTTGTTAACCATGGGCTCCTCCGTGAAGGGGAGGCGGACGAGGTAATGAGGATTTTTGCCGAACATTTCCATTTGAATCTTCACTATGTTCAGGCAGAGGATAGATTTTTGAATAGATTAGCCGGGGTAACTGATCCAGAAAAGAAAAGAAAGATCATCGGAGAAGAATTTATCCGAGTTTTTACAGAGGAAGCAAAAAAATTTGGCCAGGTGGATTTTCTTGCTCAGGGTACTCTTTGTCCGGATGTGATTGAAAGTCTTTCTGTCAAAGGAGGTTCTTCTGCTACCATTAAAAGCCATCATAATGTAGGTGGGCTGCCTGAAGATATGCATTTTAATCTTCTTGAACCCTTAAGAGATTTATTTAAAGATGAGGTGAGGATTCTGGGGAGGGAATTAGGTCTGCCGGAAGCGATAGTGAGTAGGCAACCCTTTCCTGGGCCGGGTCTGGCGGTAAGAATTATAGGAGAGGTTACCAGGGAACGGCTGAGAATTCTTCGGCAGGCAGATTTAAGGGTTATGGAGGAGATGAGAAAGTATGAGAAGTTTTCAGAAATCTGGCAGTCTTTTGCTGTACTGCTTCCGGTAAAAAGTGTAGGAGTGATGAGGGATGAGCGCACTTATGAATACACCATTGCTCTGCGCATTGTTACCAGCGTGGACGCAATGACCGCTGACTGGGCTAAGATTCCTTACCATATTTTGGAGAAAATCTCTAACAGAATTATCAATGAGGTAAAGGGGGTAAACAGGGTAGTATACGATATTAGTTCCAAGCCCCCCAGCACTATTGAGTGGGAATAAAAGAGGAAGTTAGATGTTTCAGGTTAAAATATTCATTACTTTGATAAGTAAAATAGAGGGGAGGAAAGTTGGATGGCACCTATGACTGAGATCAGCAAAATTCGTAAAAGAGACAGCAGGATAGTTGATTTTGATGAGGAAAAAATCACCAGGGCTATTTGGGCTGCTGCCCAGGCAGTAGGAGGAAGAAATAGAAAGCTGGCAGAAAGATTGTCAAATCGGGTGGTAGTTTTGCTGGAAGAAAAATTTCCTCAGGAGATTCCCGGTGTAGAGGATGTTCAGGATGTGGTAGAAAAAACCTTAATTGAAGAAGGACACGCAAGGACGGCCAAAGCCTATATCCTTTACCGAAAACAGCATGAAAACTTAAGGAAAATACAGACTACTTTTCTGGAGGTAGAAAAGATAGTTAGTGGTTACCTTTCTCAGATAGATTGGAGAGTAAGGGAGAACAGCAATATAGGATACTCTATGTCCGGTCTTATGCTCCATGTAGCTGGCTCTGTGATTACTGATTATAGCTTGGATAGAATTTATCCTATGGAAATAGCCGATGCCCACCGCAATGGTGATATTCACCTGCATGATTTATATTTCGGCATTACAGGATATTGTGCTGGCTGGAGTATAAGTAAGCTGCTTTTTGAAGGGTTTAACGGTGTTCCGGGAATCGTAGAATCTAAGCCAGCCAGGCATTTAGATACAGCACTTCTTCAAATGGCTAATTTCATTGGTACCTTGCAAAATGAGTGGGCCGGTGCCCAGGCATTTAATTCTATAGATACCTATTTAGCTCCTTTGGTCAGAAAAGATGCCTTAAATTATGAGCAGGTTAAGCAAGCGGTGCAAAAATTTGTCTTTAATTTAAACATAACTTCCCGTTGGGGTGGTCAATCTCCCTTTACTAATCTGACCTTTGATTGGATTGTGCCCGATGACCTTAAGAAGCAGCCGGTTATTCTTGGGGGAGAATTACTAAAAGAAACCTATGGTGATTATCAAAAAGAGATGGACCTAATTAACAAAGCCTTTATCGAAGTTTTGATAGAAGGAGATATGCGTGGAAGGCCTTTTACTTTTCCTATTCCTACTTATAATTTGACTCGGGATTTCGATTGGGAGAGTGAGAATGCTGAGCTCCTCTTTGAGATGACGGCAAAATATGGCCTTCCCTATTTTTCTAATTTTATTAACAGTGACCTGAATCCCAGTGATGTAAGGAGTATGTGCTGCCGACTTCGTCTGAATCTAAGGCAGTTAGATAGAAATGTTACTGGTGGTCTTTTTGGTTCGGGTGATTCTACGGGAAGCATAGGTGTGGTTACCATCAATATGCCGAGAATAGCTTATCTATCCAAAGATAAAGGTGAGTTTTTTGATAGATTAGAATACTTAATGGGCCTGGCTAAAACTTCTCTTGAAATCAAAAGAGAAATAGTGAACAAGAATATGGAGGGGAATCTTTTGCCCTACACCAAAAGATACTTGGGAACCTTAAAAAATCACTTCTCCACCATTGGTCCTCTCGGTATGAATGAGGCTTGTTTAAATTTGCTGGGAAAAGATATAGCTTCCAAAGAAGGTAAGAACTTTGCTGTAGAGGTTTTGGAATTCATGAGAGCAAGACTTTCCGACTTTCAGGAAGAGACTTCTCACATTTATAACCTGGAGGCGGTCCCCTGCGAGGGCACTTCTTTTCGTTTAGCAAAAATGGATAAAATGAAGTATCCTGATATTATCACTGCTGGGAAAAGAGCTCCTTATTATACAAATTCTACTCTCCTGCCCGTAGATAAGACGGAGGATGCCATAGAGGCCTTAGAACATCAGGAAGGGCTGCAAACTTTATATACGGGCGGAACTGTATTTCATCTATTTTTAGGGGAAAGAATGTCTTCTGGAGAGGCTGTTAAAAGATTGCTTAAAAAAATAGCCTACAATACAAGACTTCCTTATATTACCATGACGCCAACTTATTCTATTTGTCCTGATCATGGTTACCTCGCGGGAGAGCATCCTCGCTGTCCTAAGTGTGGGGAGAACGCTGAGATTTACAGCCGCGTGGTGGGTTACTTTAGACCGGTGAGAAACTGGAATGAGGGTAAACAGGAGGAGTTCAGGCAGAGATTGGTATACAAAGAAAAGCTCGCTTTGAAAAAGGAATTCGCTGGTGGAATTTAAAGGTTTTATCAAGACTTCTCTTATTGAGTATCCGGGTAAAATTGTTTCTGTGGCCTTTACTGCAGGTTGTAATTTTCGATGTCCTTTTTGCCAGAATCCTGATCTTGTGTTGAGTCCTGAGGGCCTTCCTTCCATTAGCGAAAAAGAGATAATTGACCATCTGGTTTCCAAAAAAAAATGGCTGGATGGTCTGGCTATCACCGGGGGAGAGCCAATGATTCACAAAAACCTTCCTCCTTTTGTCCGCAAGATAAAGAAAAAAGGGTTTTTAGTGGAAATAGAGACCAACGGTACTAATCCAGAGATGCTAAGGAGTTTGATTGAGGATAAGCTGGTAGACTTTATTGCCCTGGATATCAAGGCACCACTTGAGTGGGAAAAGTACAAAGAGGCGGCCGGGATTAACCGTAAGGACCTATTGGTGAGGGTCAAAGAAAGCGTGGAGATATTATTGAAATTGGGACATGAGATTAATTATGAATTTAGAACCACCGTCGTCCCAGAACTTCTTGATAAAGAAGATATATTAGAGATTGCCAGACAAATTAAAGAAGGGCGAAGATATATTCTGCAGCAATTTTTGCCAGAGAAAACCCTGGATAAACGATATGAAGAGATAAAGCCATATTCTAAAGAGAAACTGGAGGAAATGAGAGAGAAGATAAAAGATTTCTTTGAGTTTTCCGAGGTAAGAGGGTTATAATGAAAGAGCCAGAAAAGATAACTTGGGAGCTGGTTAAAGCACATGGGCTAACTGAAGAAGAATATGAGAAAATAAAAGATATTCTCGGACGGGAGCCCAGTTTTACCGAACTGGGTATCTTTTCTGCTATGTGGAGTGAGCACTGCAGCTATAAGAGCTCAAAACCGGTCTTGAGATTGTTTCCTACTTCGGGGAAGAATATTTTAGTAAAAGCAGGAGAGGAAAATGCCGGGGTCGTTGACATTGGTGATGGATTAGCCATTGTGATGAAGGCCGAATCTCACAATCACCCCAGCGCGGTAGAGCCCTTTCAAGGAGCAGCCACCGGTGTAGGAGGCGTCCTCAGGGATATTTTCACTATGGGAGCAAGGCCCATTGCTCTTCTTAGCTTTCTGCGCTTTGGGCGTCTAGATAGTGAGCACAATCGCTATCTATTTACCGAAGTAATGAGAGGAAGTACTACCTATGGTAATTCCGTCGGTATTCCCACCGTAGGAGGGGAAGTCTATTTTGATGAAACCTATGAAGGGAATCCCTTAGTTAATGTAATGTGTGTAGGGGTGGTGAACAAGGATGAGCTTATAAGGGCAAAGGCTAGTGGAGTAGGAAATCTTGTCCTCTATATGGGAGCAGATACTGGTAGAGATGGTTTGGGAGGAGCTAGCTTTGCCTCGCGAGACCTTACGGATGACTCGGACCAGGAGACATCTGCAGTCGCGGTAGGCGATCCTCTCCGGGAAAAGCTTCTTCTGGAGGCTTGTCTGAAACTTTTGAGGACGGGGGCAGTGGTAGGGATGCAGGATATGGGAGCAGCAGGACTTACTTCCTCTAGCTCGGAGATGGCATCCCGGGGAGGATGCGGGGTAGAGATAGATATTTCTCTGGTTCCCCGAAGGGAAGAAGGTATGATACCCTACGAGGTGATGTTATCCGAGTCCCAGGAGCGGATGCTTTTGGTGGTGAAGAAAGAGAAGAAAAAGTTAATCAGGAAGATTTTTGACAAACGGGACCTTCATGCTGTTAGTATTGGTCGGGTTACCTCGGATGGTTTTTTTCGAGTACTGGACAAAGGTAGAATAGTGGCGGAAATTCCTGCCAAGAGCCTGGCCGAAGAGGCGCCGGTTTATATCAGAGAAGAAAAAGAGCCCCCCTATTTTAAAAAAATAAAAGATTTCAGTATTTCCGCTGTTCCTGAGCCTAAAGATTATAATGATATCTTAAAAAGACTATTAGCTTCACCTTCCATCTCCTCTAAACAATGGGTTTATGAGCAGTATGGCCGTATGGTAAGAACCGATATTATTCTTCAGCCGGGTGCCAATTATGCCCTCATTCAAATTAAGGGAACAAAAAAGGCTATTGCTCTAACTACTGGCGGCAATGGAAGCTACTGCTATCTTAATCCCTATGAAGGAGGAAAAATCGCTGTAGCTGAAGCAGCCAGAAACGTTGTTTGTGCAGGAGCCAGGCCTTTAGCTATTACCAATTGTCTCAATTTTGGGAATCCCACCAAGCCGACTGTTTTCTGGCAATTTAAAAAGTGTGTAGAAGGGATGGCGGAAGCTTGCCGTATTTTAAAGACACCAGTAACAGGAGGAAATGTCAGCTTTTACAACGAAAATCCCACGGGAGCTATTGACCCCACGCCAATGGTGGGAATGCTTGGACTTCTGGAAGATATTGATCTTCGCTGTAGGCCAAATTTCAAGGAGGAAGGAGATATAATTGTTCTTTTGGGTGAATGCAGCCAGGAACTGGGAGGAAGTGAATATCTTAGAGTGGTTCATGGCTTCAAAGGGGGGAATTCTCCCCAGGTTAATCTGGAGAAGGAGAAGGCAGTCCATAAAGCCTGTCTTGAGGCAATCAGGGCTGGTTTAGTCAGTTCCGCCCACGATTGTTCGGAGGGTGGTTTGGCTGTTGCTCTTGCTGAATGCTGTTTCTCTGAATCTAAAAGCAAAATAGGAGCAGTCATTGAACACCTATCACCTTTTAGAACCGATGCCTTGCTTTTTGGCGAGACTCAGTCTCGTATTATAATTTCCTGTCATCCTAAAGATTTTGCCCAATTAAAAAATATTGCTCAAAAGAACAAAGCTCCTCTTTCAAAATTAGGGGAAGTAAGAGGGGCGAGGTTAATTATTAAAAAAGATAAAGCTCCTCTTGTAGATATGCCCATAGATGAACTAGAGAAAAGATGGAAAGAAGGACTAACAGATAGCATTTAGTAAGGGATAAGGCAAAGGAATAAGAATGAGAGAAAAGGAAATAAAGAGAATAGGGTTGGTTCTTTGTTTTCTTCTTTTTTTTGTAATTAGCAGTGGGAGAGTAGGAGCTTATTCCTTTAAAGTGGGGGAGAAATTAATCTATACCATAAAGTGGTCTGGAGCTCCTCTTCTTGTAAAAGTTCTTCCAGGAACTGTGGGGAAACTCGTCCTAGAGGTAAAGGAGAAACTAGCTCAGACAAATGGACAGCCTGCCTATCTCTTCTCCTGGAAGCTGAGAACCGCAGGTATTTATTCCTTGCTTTTTTCTTTGGATGAGAGAAGGGAAAGCTATGTTGATATTGATACCTTCTGTTCCTACAAAGTGACCATTTATTATAAGGAGGGAAAAGATATTCTTAAAGATTGGGTTATTGAGATAGACCAGAAAACTGGGGAAGCCTTAATCAGGGATGAAAAAAATGAGCATGAGGAAACCAGGCTTCTTTCCTTGCCTGTTTTCGATATACCCTCTTTG